>JBPCXM010000253.1:0-3037 GCA_051008535.1 Pseudomonadales bacterium
TCTGTGGACCGATCGTAAAAACAAGTTTGTTGTCGCTCAATTCTCTATCGGACAGTCAATGATAAGTTTCAGAGGGCAGGCGCCGGTCAAACCCGAAGAATTTGAAGCCGTTGCTCGAGCGATGAAAGGGCTGGCCACAGGAGAAGTATAAAGTGCTGAAGAAAACTGTATTGGTTTTGGGTGTATTAGTACTTGCTGCAGGCGCTTACGCCTATAGCTATGTACGTGATTTGGCTGCGATTACCTCCGGGTATGTGTCACAGACACTCTGCACAAATGTGCTGATGATCGGGCGTGACAAAGAGGAAGTCGAAACCCTTGATCTGTCCGCTAAGCAGCACAGCTTTACCACCTCGACGATCATGGGCGACAGGGTGGAGACCACTGCACAGATGGGCCCCGTCAGCTATACCACCACTTCAGTTTATCGCCCTGGCTTGGGTTGTTCTAACATCGCTGGTTGGCCGTTGGAAGAAGTTCAGGCCATCGGCCTGAAGACACAGCTGCATGAAAGCGAAATCGTGAGTGTCTGGCCTGCTGTGGAGGCAAATGTTCCGAGCGGTAACACCGAAAAACTCACAGCCGCCGTGAATAGCGCCTTTACGGAAACCACCGATAACGTTTACGAAAAGAAAAATACCCGTGCTGTGCTGGTGCACCACAAGGGTAAGCTCATCGCGGAACGCTACGCCAAGGGCTTCGACGGAGAAACACCGTTGCGTAGCATGTCGATGACCAAGAGCGCAACCAGTGCTCTCGTTGGTATCCTGGTGGGGCAGGGCAAGTTAGATATTCACAAGCCGGCGCCTGTAGACGGCTGGTCTGAGGTGAATGATCCTCGCAGCCAGGTAACCACCCATCATCTGTTGAAGATGATCGCCGGCTTTGACTACAACGAGGCCTACGAAAAACAACCACGCAATCTGCTCAGCGTCATGCTGATGAGTCAGCCGGACATGGCCGCCTTTGCCGCGCAGACGCCCTTGCTCGCTGAGCCGGGCAACAGCTGGGACTACCAGACAACGCATTCGGTCCTGCTGCAGCGGGTGATCCGCAGTACCATCGGTGACGATCAGGCCTATTTCCGTTTCCCGCAGGAAGAACTGTTTAACAAACTGGGTATGCGTAATAGTTTTTTTCAGGCAGACGCATCCGGCACTTTTAGCGGGGGTGCCTTTATGTATGCGTCGGGGCGCGACTGGATGAAGTTAGGCTTGCTATACCTGAATGACGGTGTCCATAACGGTGAGCGCGTGCTGCCTGAAGGTTGGGTTGAGTACTCGACAACCCCTTCTGAACCCTCATTACAAAAAAGAGCCTATGGTGCGCAAATCTGGTTGAATGCTCCGGCGCCTGAGCAGCTGTTTCCGGGTCTGCCGGAAGACGCCTTCGCCTTCCAGGGGCACTATGGACAGTACGTGGTGGTGATTCCATCGCTGCAGCTAGTGGTGGTCAGAATGGGGATGACTTATGAAAACGGCGACTTTGACAAGCTAGCCTTTTTGAAAGATATCATCGCGGCTCTTCCGCAAGGAATAGCTGAGGCATAAACAGGGTACCTTTTGAGGAGAGTACTTGTGAAGCGAAAAATTCGAATCTATGAAGGCCCAGCCGCATGGCAGGCCGAGGAATTCCAGGGCTCAGACTGGATTGACGTCTTAACGACGACGCAAAAGCAGGAGTTGATTGACGCGGCTCGCGCGCTGCCGGATGACGAAAGCCAGTGGCTGAAAATGACTCGCGAGGATCTTGTGCTGCCCACGCTGGGCCAGCGTTTGGACCAGGTGACCAAACACCTGGAAGAGGGGCGGGGTTTCGCCGTGTTGCGTGGCATCGATCTACCGCCGATGGATGTGGATTATGCCTACCGGATCAACTGGATTCTGGCGTTGGGGCTAGGCAACGTGATCGCCCAAAATACCAACGGTGAAGTGATTGGCGCCGTGCAGGCCGTGGTGGAAGCCAGCGACAACGGCTTGGACAACCGCGGCTATGTGTCCAATGCAGAGTTGCGCTTTCACTGCGACGGCGGTGATGTTGCTAGTCTTCTCTGCGTGCGCCAGGCGCCCGAGGGCGGGTTCAGCTCGCTGGTGAGCATGGTCTCCATTCAAAACGCGATGGCTCGGGAGTGCCCTGAGCATCTGGCGACCCTGTATCGTGGGCTGCATATGTTTGTGCGCAAGGAGGGCGACCTGGACAGCAAGGTATTGCCACGGCAGCCACTATTCTTCCCCCAGGAAGATCACGTCCTCGCCTGGATCAACCTGAGACTGATGGAACTGCCCTACGAATCATCAGGGAAGCCCATGCCAGCCAACGAACGGGCGGCGTTGATTGCCCTGGAGGAGATCGCCGAGCGTCCGGAACAGAAACTGACCTTCAAACTTCAGCCCGGCGATATGCTGCTGACTCACAACTATGTTTGCATGCACAAGCGATCAAATTTCATCGATGACCCGGACCCGGACAAGAGCCGGCTTATGCTGCGGCTCTGGTACAGCGTGCCCAACGGGCGGGTGGAAGCCATTCAACCCACCGACCAACGCGGAGGTTACTTTACTCAATCGCCTTATTCAATTCGGCATAGAGAGGCAGTAAGTTTTTAGCAATCTCATGATGCATTGTCGCTAATCAATAAATGACATAAGGAGGTGCGCCCATCAACCTACACCGGGAGCTGAGTCTTGCAAACAGCAATTTTACGATTGGAGCAGGAGTAATACATGCTTAAGAAAACCCTGATAACAGTAATCGCGTTCGTGCTAGTCGCTGGTTTCCTGGCCTGGTTGAAGCGCATCGACCTGATGCTGGCCCTGGTCAAGTTCAAGTCTGAGCGGGAATACGTGATCGCACCGAACCGGGAGATATCGTGGCAACAGGGGCCGCAGGAAGTGGCAGGGGAGGGTGAGCCGCTCCCAAACATCATCCTGATTCTGGCCGATGATTTGGGATACAACGACATTTCGACGTTCGGCGGTGGGGTTGCCGATGGTCGGGTGCAAACCCCACATATTGATCAATTGGCGGCCCAGGGCGT
>JBPCXM010000254.1:0-13706 GCA_051008535.1 Pseudomonadales bacterium
TGACCGCAGCGACGGCAGCGGTTCCTAATGCGCCAATGATTTTTATGTGGCTCAGGTTAACCAGCGCATTGCATAAATTTGCGACAATGCTCGGCCATGCCAGCGTCCATACGCTGGCGGGCTTGAAGGGCGTGGAATCGGTGTTCAAACGTTTATTCCTGATGGAGAATTGGGGCGAATGACAAAAATCCCGCAAGCATACACTATTCAGTCATATGTAAATGTCGGTTAAATAACGTACAATTGATGCTAATCTGCCGTTGCGATCCTTGATTTTCTTATGCGCCTCGTGCAGCGTAAGATGAGCGCTCGTGCGCCCGGTTAGCTTCGATTCATGGGAAGATACGACCGCGAGGCAAGACCAACAAGAAATGACCTATGGAAGACGTCAAAAGTAATCTATTGAAGGAATTGCAACGCATCACGCAGTCGTTTTGCGCCGACCGTTTAGGCGTCTTCCTCGATCAGCTGTCACTAAAGAGTGCGCCGCCGTCGACTAATCAAGCGAGCGTTGATGCGCTAGCACTAACGCAATTGCCGCAAACAGCGCATGCAGAACTGGTCGAAACCTTTCAGGCGTCAATTGCGTATACCTTCGTCGACTTTCAGGATCTGCTTAACTACGACGCTAGTCTCTTGGAGTTCACCGAAACCACCCACGAAGCTGTTACCGGCGACCTGGCAATGCCTGCCATGCTCGACAAGGCCGAGCAGCACTTTGCTGAATTGCTGACTAGCGTAAACCGACGCTTGTCGCTGATAAGCGATTGTGAGATCGGCATAGCAACTAACCCATTGGCGCCGGTTCATTTTGCTCTCGCATTAGAAAGCGCAGTGCAGAATTTGCCGTGGAATCTGCATACCCGTGTGGTTGCCCTTAAAGTGTTTGACGCCGAGTTTTTGAGCCACTTGGGTGTGCTGTACGCCGATATTAATCAGTATCTCATCGACCAATCTGTACTGCCGAAAGTGGCAGAAGGCGACAGCAATAATGGACAAAGCGGCACCCCTGAAGAGTTGCCACAAGCCGACAAGGAAAAGTTTGCTGCAACAACAGACGCACCACAAGATCACATCAACCCAGGCAGTACGCCACTTATTGAAATTGCAGAACCTGATGCCGCCAATGATGTAATCGACGCCGGGGCCATACAACCGATCGACTATGTGAACCAACTATTTGGCGCGTTTTTAGATAAACGCTCGCTGAGCGAACAGCTGGTTAGTCTTTTCAGCGACCTCTATCTGCCCTATGTGCAACTGGCGTCGGCCGATGCGACATTTGTTGATGACGTCGACCACCCGGCCAAACATCTGCTAGACAGCTTGGCTAAGGCGTGCAAAATCTACCAGGAAAACGCCGAAGACTTGCAAAAATCAGCCTTGATGCTGGAAATGAAAGCCGTGGTGCGGCGTGTGGCGGGCGAAACCGAGCCCAACCGCGAAACATTCGCGGACGCGGCCTTCCGTTTTAGCGCTTCTCTGCGTCAACACGAACGCCAATTTACCAAGCAGGCCAAACGTCAACAGCTAAAGCAGCAGAGTGGTTTGCGTCATATTGGCAGTTGGAAACAACATGTCAGCCATGTCATTAGCAGCAAGTTGGCACAGCACCCGGAAACGGTGCCGGAAGCCGTTAGACTGTATCTGGCCGGCCCTTGGAAGAATTACATGGCGGGACAGTATCTAAATGCTGCGACGCATAACACGCAGCCGACTCAAACTCTGGCCCTTGTGGACGAAATTCTCGCTTATGTCGCGCCGACCAGCGCTGACAATGTGCTGGAATTCAATGCTATCGCAACGCCAATCCAACAAAGCCTGATAGCATGCGATATAGACGAGAAAGAAATCAGGCAATTTCTGCTGCAACTGATGCATTTCCATCGCATCGCATTGCGTAGCCTGCAAAATGATGTCGCGATTGCTGACTAGTGTACGAGCAGACAATCGCAGTTTTGCTACAAAATCAGTACCATTAGCGTCTACGTAATACCGCTCGTTACCTCACAAATGGAGAAGCCCCATGAAAGCTATCTGGCGTGACCAGGTCATAGCCGAAAGTGACGCCACCGTAATGGTTGAAAACAACCACTACTTCCCAGCCGATTCAATTAGACATGAATTGCTGGGGCCTAGTGACAAGAAAACCCATTGCCCCTGGAAAGGCGACGCCTCCTATAACCATATTCGCGTGGGTGATGAAATCAACAAGGATGCGGTATGGTGTTATGCTGAACCGAAACAAGCCGCACAAGAAATCAAGGGGCGCTACGCATTTTGGCGTGGTGTTGAGGTGCGTGAGTGAAAGCATGATGAATCACAGCATCGTTTTAGTTACGTTACTTACTATAAGCACAGCCGCTTGCAGTAACCGCGCTGTCTATGAAAATATACAAGCGAAAAACCGCCTTGATTGTCAAAAGCTGCCCTTGTCTCAGCAAGAAGAATGCCTGCAAGGAAGCAACAAAAGTTATGAAGAATATGAACGGGAGAGACAAGAGTTGGAGAAGGAGGATTGAGCAAAGCGTGAAAGAAGAGTCATCAACATGCAGATCTGGGTCGACGCCGATGCTTGTCCTAACGTTATAAAAGAAATTTTATTTCGCGCCGCATCGCGCAAGCATATTCATCTTACCCTGGTTGCCAATCAGTATATTAGTCATCCGCCGTCCAAATATATTCGCGCCATTCAGGTGCCGAGTGGCTTTGACGTTGCCGATAACAAAATTGTTGAACTGGCGAGCACCGGCGATATCGTCATTACCGCCGATATTCCTCTTGCTGCGGCAGTCGTGGCGAGAGGTGCACAAGCCCTTGACCCGCGTGGTGAACTCTACTCAAAAGAGAATATCGGGCAACGCTTGAGCATGCGTAATTTTATGCAGGAGCTGCGTAGTAGCGGCGTACAAACAGCCGGTGCCGCGCCGCTGGATCAACGCGACCGACAAGCGTTCGCAAACCACTTGGATCGGCTGCTCGCGCAAGCCAAGTCAAAAAAATAGTCTCCGTATTACCAACCGATTGTTCGCTAACGAGCGTGCTCCTCCAAGAGAGCTAAGAAATCTATCCCCGATGCGTAATATTGTGAAATCGAAGCGATTCTGGTTTAAACTCTCCTGTTAGTTAAGGAGCAACATCCAGAAATGCCGACGTCACGCATTAACCCAGGATTATTCGCTGTGAACGAGGCGAATGACCCCCAAGTGGAAAAGCAGGCATATGCAGAGTCTGCCGGAGATCGCTTGCGACACGAGCGTGAAGCGCAGAAAATTCCTGAGAAAGAGGCAGCGCATAAGCTGCACTTGATGGTGACCGATCTGCGCGCCATTGAGGCTGATAATTACAACGCCTCGGCGAACGATGATCTGCTAAGAAACTATTTGCGCGATTACGCCAATCTTTTGACGCTTAACCCAGACTCCATTCTTGCAATCTATGATCGGCAGGCGGGCACGAGTTTTCATCGTGGCGCACAAAGAGTCGGTGATATCCCCAAAGCTCCAACTACAAACATCGGTAGTTTGTTAACCGGCAGTTTGGTCGCGACGACAGTAGTGTTGGGCTTCCTAGTTATCTTGCAATTTACCAATACAAGCAAGGTTAATGCATTGCTGGCGGAATATGACAATCGATTGGATGTCGACTTGCAGCAAACGAATGATATTGTCACTAATCCTTCTCCTGGCGACGATCTTGACCTAACCCCAGCTACCGTTGGTGAAGAACGCGATGTCGCGCTGGCAGCCGCTGACATGAACCCCGCTACTACAAACGAGGCTGAGTCGCGAGCCAAGACTGTGGATGAAACTGTCGAACGATCCGCTGATGCCGCATTGCCGGTGCGAGCGGCAGCGGAACCGCAGCCGACGGTCAAAAAAACCGACGACGACAGCAACTCCGTAACCGAAGTGGCGGCAGCTTATCGCAATGCCGACGCCGCAGCGCAGAGCACAACAGCGACCGACGAGTTGTCTTTCCGATTTGCCAAAGACTGCTGGGTCGAAGTCTATGACGCAGATGAAAAGCGTCTCATTGCTGAGCTCAGAAAAGCCGGCGGTAGCTTGCAGGTCAGCGGCAAGTCACCATTTAAGGTATTGGTAGGCCTTTCTCGTGAAGTGGTGTTGCAATTCAACGGTCACCCAGTAGAAATCGAAAAAATAGAGCGCAGTTTCTCAACGCTCTTCAGGGTTGAGCGGGCAAACAGCGACGCCGACGCACCCACTGTTACAACCATACGGCGCAAAACGGTCGAAAGCCCCACTTCTAAAGCGGCTGTAGAATAAACTCGCGCCTAAAAGCTGCAACCATTTCGCCGCGTTAAACCGAAGAGCTAAACGTGTCGCATTGGTTTATGTCGCCTGATTCCAGGCCTTGCTTGAACCACCGCACGCGCTGTGCGGAGCTGCCGTGGGTAAATGATTCCGGCGTGACATACCCACGACTCTGCTTTTGCAGGCGATCGTCGCCAATGGCGCTGGCGGCATTTAGGCCTTCTTCCAAGTCGCCTTGTTCAAGAATGTTGTGTGTACGGTGCGAGTGGTTAGCCCATACGCCGGCCAGGCAATCGGCTTGCAATTCCTGCCTTACCGAAAGAGCGTTTCCCTGTTTCTTGCTAACAAGTTGACGCTGTTTCATTACCTTGCTTGAAATGCCCAATAGAGTTTGTATGTGGTGGCCAATTTCGTGTGCGATCACATAGGCCTGGGCAAAATCTCCGGGTGCGCCAAAGCGACCCTTTAAGTCACTGTAAAAGCTTAGATCGATATAGACTTTGTGGTCACCTGGGCAGTAAAAAGGTCCCATTGCGGCTTGCGCCATGCCACAGGCTGAATCCACACTACCGCTAAATAACCGCAGCTTTGGATTTTCATACGCTCGGCCAAGCTGTTGCTGAAAAATGACGCTCCAAGTGTCTTCAGTGTAACCCAGTACGACTTTAGTAAACTCTACCAGCTCTTCTTCCTCGGCGGGTATGGGTTGTTGTTGCTGCGATTTTGCGGGTGAACTCAGTTCACCAGCACCCTGCAAAACGACACTGGGGTCCACCCCGAAATACATAGCCACCAGCGCTAACACGAGGACACCGAGGCCGCCACCTCCAATGCTAGCCTTACGCGATATTCGAGTACCGCGCAGGTCTTCTACATTCTGACTACGTCGAGCTGATTTCCAGCGCATGGCATTGATCTCGGCATTAAATATTCGAAGAGAAATGCTAACAGAAACTGACCACTTATGCCTCAGTTCGAAATTTAATCAGTTCGGCACGCGGCACATTACGTATTCGTTAGCTTTGCTCCAGTGCATACAAAATCAATGGATTGCGCCATAAACTCGTAAGCTAGTACAATTTTTGCTCAACCGAACGTCGGACAAGCGCTAGACAGGTATCGATTCGTTAGTTTAAGGTTAAAGAGTCAATAACAAATGGTAGTGCAGAAAGATGTCTGAAGTCGCACACAACCGGCCGCCCAATCTTTTTTATTCCAGCATCGAATTGCCGCGCGTTTTGCAGGAAATGAGCCTACTGCTGCCAGCGCATTCTTGTTTGCGCAAAGACCGGGGTGGGGCTGGTCAGCCAGTCATGACATTGCCCGGTTTTGGTGCCGGCGATTACAGTACAGCGATTTTACGTCGCTATTTGCGTCGTTGGGGCTACGATGCACGGCCCTGGGAAGCCGGGCCGAACATGAACCCGCGCGAAATGAACAGTTTCGATGCTTTGCGCGAGCACATGGAATCGCTACTGGAATTTTTGACCGCAAGACTAGAAAAAATTAATGCTGAAACCCAGCAACCGGTGGCGTTGGTCGGCTGGAGTCTAGGTGGAATAGTATCGCGCCTGCTGGCCTCGCAACGGCCTGACCTGGTTAACCAGATCATTTCGTTGGGTACGCCCTACGGTGATTTCCGCAGCACCGTGCTGTACCCGTTAATGAGCAGAATCAACGGCGATGAAATCGACCAAGCCGATATCGACGCCTGGCAGGATATTACCAACGCGCCACTGGAAAACATCCCGCTGACGGTGATCTATAGCAAGTCAGATGGTTTCGTCGCGCCGCATATCGCAACCATGGCGCGCGGCGAGTGGGTTGAAAATATCGAAGTCGTTAGCAGTCATGTTGGCTTCGCGGTTAACCCGGTGGTGCTTAACCTAATTGCTAACCGTTTGACGACGCCGGATAAGATGTGGCAGCCTTATGCTCCGCAGGGCATGGCGCGTTTGCTATATAAGATTGCCTAACAACTATTTTCGCGCGCTCTGGTTGAAAATCAAACACCCCCTTCCTTTGTAGCAGCTCGCTAGCATTCCGGTAAGTTGACGCGTTATCGCGGATATCGCTTACGATCCCCACTTCATCTATGATAACGTTAGCCGCAACCTAGAAAACGAATACAAAAAGGTGCGGAACCATGGGAACAGCCACAATCATTCTGTTAGTGATCATCGTTGGTTTGGCGTTATATGTCGTCAGTATCTATAACCAGCTGGTGACCTTAAAAAACCGTTTCAAAAATGCTTTCTCGCAGATCGAAGTGCAGCTAAAACGGCGCTATGACCTGATTCCCAACTTGATTGAGACCGCCAAGGGGTATCTCTCGCATGAACGCGAGACCCTGGAGGCCGTGACCAATGCGCGCAATCAGGCCATGGCGGGCTTGCAAGCGGCGGCAGCCGACCCCGGCAGCCCGGCGGCCATGCAACAGCTTGGCGCCGCTGAAACAGCTCTGGGCAGCGCATTGGGCCGCTTGAACGTGGTGATGGAGGCATATCCGGACCTGAAAGCCAACGAAAACATGATGCAACTCAGCGAAGAACTCACCAGCACGGAGAATAAAGTCGCGTTTTCCAGGCAGGCTTATAACGATTCGGTTATGGCATACAACACCTACCGGCAGACCTTCCCACCGAACGTATTTGCCGACATGTTTGGTCATCCGGAAGACGCCACCTTGCTGGAATACGAAGACATTGAAGCGATCCAGGAAGCCCCAAAAGTCAGCTTTTAGCGAGCCGCGTCGCTTTACATCCCAGCAGTTTGGTAACGTAGGCACTAACGTTAGGGTTGTGTGGTGAATTTTTTCGAATCGCAGGATCGCGCGCAACGTAAAACAACCCAGCTTATCGTTTTGTTTTCCCTGGCAGTCATCAGTCTGGTCGTGCTGACCAATGTGCTGGTGGTTCTGGTTGCCGTTTTTACCACTCAGGGCAGCCTTGCCGGCGCTGATTGGCGTGCTGCACTAGGCAGCATTGGCTGGGAAATGCAGGCGTTTATCAGCATAGGCGTTGTGTTAGTCATCGCGGGCGCTAGCCTGTTTAAAGTCGCCGCGCTGTCCGGTGGTGGGGCGGCGGTAGCAGAATCGCTGGGTGGCAAGCTGATCAATAGCAATACTACTGATCTCAGCGAACGCCGCGTGCTCAATGTGGTTGAGGAAATGGCGATAGCCGCCGGCCTGCCCGTGCCGCCGGTTTATATCATGGACGAAAACAGCGTCAACGCATTCGCGGCCGGCTTTCAACCGCAAGACGCCGTGATCGGCTTGACTCGGGGCACCATGCAACTGCTCAGCCGCGAAGAATTGCAGGGTGTGATTGGCCACGAGTTCAGCCATGTTCTGCACGGCGATATGCGCATCAACATTCGTCTAATGGGCGCGCTGTACGGCATTATGGTCATTGGCATGGTTGGTTACTTCATTATGCGTACCTTTGCACATTCCAATGTGCGGCGCTCGTCTAACAGTAACAATCAGGGGGCATTGCCATTTTTAGTGCTGGGTGTCGGGTTGATGATTATTGGCTACGCCGGCACATTCTTTGGCAACGTAATCAAAGCGTCCGTCAGCCGCCAGCGCGAATTTTTGGCCGACGCCTCCGCAGTACAGTACACACGCAATCCCGAGGGCATTGCCGGCGCGCTGAAAAAAATTGGCGCGGCAACGCAGGGTTCAAAAATATTGCATCCGCACGCTGCCGAAGTCAGCCATATGTTTTTTGGCCAAGCGGTGCGCGTCGCATTCAATACGTTTCTGGCGACCCATCCGCCACTAAGCAAACGAATCAAGCTTATCGAACCCAACTGGGATGGTAAGTTTCCCGAGCTGGGACCCGCATATAGCGCAGCGCACGCCAACGCTCTGGCCGCGGAAGAGCAGGTAGCGGGATTTGCTGGCGCGAGTGTTGCTGCAGCGGAATCCGCCAGTTTGATAGACTCCATCGGTCAACTTGATGAAAAACATATAGATTATTCCCGCAATTTGATTGACTCAATCGCGGACCGCGTTATCGAAGCTGCCCGCGAGCCGGATGGCGCCAAAGCGGTCGTTTACGCTCTGTTGTTCGCCTCTGAGCCAGCTTTGCGCGAAAAGCAATTGGATCAAGTCGAACAAGCTGCAGACGCGCAAACATACCAGCAGTTAATCAGTTTGCTACCCGATATCGAACAGCTGGGCGTTGAATACCGCTTGCCGCTAATCGATCTTTGCATTCCAGTGCTCAAAACTTTGTACCACGATCAGTATCGTGAGTTTCGCCTGCTGGTCCTGGCACTAATGCGCGCCGACGAGCAGATCGACTTGTTTGAATGGTGTTTACATCGTCTATTGGTGCGCCATCTCGACCCGGTTTATAGTCGGGTACGGCCACCGAAGATACGTTATGACAATATCGAGAAACTTGAAAAGCACTGCGCGGTGCTGTTGGCTGCGCTCGCCTATGCGGGCGCAGATTCGGAAACACAGGCCCAGCAAGCCTTCGCGCAAGGTATGGCGGAGCTGGATTTTGCTAGTGCCAGCCTGCCGGGCAAACGCAAAGCAGCCCTGCGAGAGGTTGACGAAGCGCTGGCTAAGCTGAACAGCCTGACACCCCTGCAAAAACCGCGTCTGATTAAGGCATGTGCGCAATGCGTGGCCGCCGACGAAAAAATCCTGCCCCAGGAAGTTGAGTTGGTTCGCGCCGTGGCCGACAGTCTCGACGTGCCGCTGCCTCCGCTGATGGCAGGACAGAAGATTTTCTAGAGGCTCACCGATGTCTAATGCTGATATCCAAGTGCTTGTCACGGGTGGCACAGGTTTTATTGGCGAACCCTTGGTGCGTGTTTTGGTCGAGCAGGGGTATCGTGTTTTGGTATTGACGCGGCAACAAACGCTCAAGCAGTCAGTAAAAAACAGTGTCCGCTATATCAATAGCCTTGATGAAATTGGCGACGATGAGCGAATAGATTCAATCATAAACCTCGCCGGTGAGTCGCTGGCGGCGCGGCGCTGGTCCGCACAACAGAAAGAGATACTGGTCAGCAGCCGGCTGGATATAACCCAACAGCTTTTTAATCTCGCGCATAGGCTAGCACATAAGCCTGCAGTTTTAGTTAACGCATCGGCCATCGGCTATTACGGCCCACAAGGAGACCAGGTGTTGAATGAATCGGCGCAGTCGGTTACAAGCTTTTCACAGCAGCTCTGTCAGCAATGGGAAGCGGCGGCGCAGGAATTTCGAAATCTTGGCGCACGTGTTTGCATGCTGCGCTTAGGCATAGTGTTAGGTCCGGATGGTGGCCCATTTACCGAGTTGCGCAAATCGTTCGACTTCGGTGTTGCCAGTCAGTTTGCCGACGGCAAGCAATGGATGTCATGGATTCATCGTGACGATGTGATTGCGGCTGTATTATTTACATTGCAGCGTGAAGAAATCGAAGGCGCTGTCAACACGACAGCGCCGGAGCCTGTAACTAACGCACAATTTTGCGCGGCGATGCAAAACAACAAACGCACTTTCATAAAGTTGAACCTGCCTGCGTTTTTATTAAGCACAATCGTAGGTGAGATGGCAGAGGAGCTGTTGTTATCCGGGCAACGAGTTGTTCCGAAAAAGCTGCTGGATAACGGTTATCAGTTTAAGTACCCGGAATTACAGGCCGCGTTGGGGGACTTGTGGTAGCTGCGCTCTAAACGGTCAATCGCAGTAAACGCGAAACAATATTCTCAAGCTGGACAAGGGTATTACACTCGCTCGCATCATGACAGTAAGCGGCATAGCGTGGCATTTCCGAGTCGCCACTCCCCCAGATTGATTTTGATTCCGGATTAATCCAAAGCACGCGCTGGCTGCGCTCGTACAGTGTTTTGAGCAACTCCGTTTTGGCGGCGCCGTTGTTATTGCGTGCGTCACCGAGAATAATAACAGTCGAATGGTTGTCGATGCTGTCCAGGCATAATTCGGAGAAGTCCTCGAAGGCTCGGCCGTAGTCGGTTGAGCCCATCCCCCATTCAAGATTCACCAATTCGATCGCCTTTTCGAGGGGGTACTGTTTGAACGTTTCGCTGACTTCGCCTAATCTGGATGAGAACGCAAAGGCGCGCACCTTGGGCAACACTTCGTGTAGGCTGTATAACAACATCAGCAGAAAACGTGCATATAAACTGACCGAGCCGCTGACATCGCAGATAGCGAACACCTTAGGTCTCTCCCGGCGTTTCGACTTCCAATACGTGTCGAACAAGATACCGTCGTTAGGAATATTGCGACCGATTGTCTTACCGGCGTTCAGCTGTCCTTTTTTGAACACGCGCTTGCGCCTGGCGTGTTGGCTGGCGAGTTTCTTCGCCATTTTTCTTACCAGCAATTGCATGTCGCGGTGGTAGTGCATATCTAGACTTGAGAGCCGCGCTTTTTTCAATACTTCTTCGCGCAGCTTTTGTCCGGAATTGCTGGCGAACAATAGAAACTGTTGTTCGACGAAGTTACGCACCTGATCGCGCAGCCACTCCAGCTGTTGTTTGAGTTCGTTGGCTAGCGCGTGTTGTGCCGCATCTTCAGATTGTTGCAAGGCATGAATTTGGTCTTGCAGGGCATCCAAACCCATTTCCTGCAGCATGCGGCGGCTGTATTGGCCCTTCTGGGTGAATATTTGAATGTTGCTCAGGTCGATGGCGTCGCCAGCGCGCGCCATTTCAACGGCAATCGCGGCCGCATCGTTTTGTTGCAACAACTCGGCGAGAGAGTCCAGCTGCACTGCGTCTTGCACTTGCATTGCCTGCTCGGTTGCCGCATTCTCCAGCGTGCTCTCTGCCGCACCTATTTCCGATTCACTCAGCTGGTTGCTAGCAACAGGTGCTTCGGTGAAATCGTTACACGAAAAGAAGTGCTCGAAACAATAATCGAAACTTTCTTTCTCGGCTTCGGACTTTGCCAAAGAGCTGCTTAGCGCATGCTTAAGCAAGCCACGGTTTTCATAGCCGAGTAAAGCGGTAGCGTGCATCGCGTCAATGCTTTCCGAGGTGGAGACGCGCACGTCGGCATTGCGCAATACGCGGATAAAGTCGACTAACTTCCTGTCCACGTTACTTGTGAGTTTTCGCGATCATGCTGTTTAACTCGGCTTCAATGTTTTCAATGTCGTCCTGAAACTTCAGAATAACATTAAGCGTATTGTGCACGATGTCCTTGTCCAGCGTGTCGGCATGTAAGAGTAGTAAAGTACGCGCCCAGTCTATGGTTTCGCTGACAGCCGGCAGTTTTTTTAGATCGCGTTGCCGAACTTGCTGAATGAAACTGACCAACTGCTCACGCATCTGTCCTTGCAGCTCAGGTACGCGCGATTCGATAATTCTTTGTTCCAGCTTCGAGTCTGGAAATGGAATATACAAATGTAAGCAACGGCGCTTGAGGGCGTCACTGATTTCGCGAGTATTGTTGCTGGTGAGCACTACCACCGGTTTCTGCTTCGCAACGATAGTACCGATTTCCGGTACCGAAATTTGATAGTCGGAGAGAATCTCCAGCAGCAGCGACTCAAATTCGTAGTCGGCCTTGTCGAGTTCGTCGATCAGTAATACCGAGCCGTGCTCCTCCTCCATTGCCTTGAGCAAGGGCCGGGGCTCGATAAAGTCTGGCGAGTAGAATACGTCGCCAAAATCGTGCAAGCGTGACACCGATTCCTGCAAACCTTGTGCACCTTTTAGAATATCACCCAGTTTTTCCTTCAATACCTGCGTATACAGTAATTGCTTGCCATATTTCCATTCGTATAACGCCTTGCTTTCGTCCAGACCCTCGTAGCACTGCAAACGAATGAGCGGCAGGTTCAAGTAACTTGCTATTGTTTTTGCCAGTTCTGTTTTGCCCACGCCGGGAGGGCCTTCGACCAAGATGGGTTTGTGTAGATGTAAGGCCAAATACACGGCGGTAGCTATTTGTGTATTACAAATATAACCGTGTTGATCGAAACCATCTTTAATAGCGTCTACCGACGCCATGAGTTGTTCGGGTGCTGTCATTTAGTTTCCACTACGAGATGCGGGCGCGCAAAGCTCAACCGCCGGTCATATTCATAAAGCGTAAAATTTGCGGCTCTTGCTGTAGGTCGAAATAATGCTTCTCGGGTTTGAGCTGCATAGCATCGACGATCGCGCGCTCAAGCTCGGCTTGACTACTGGGTTCTGCACGCAAAACATTTTTCAGGTCGACCGAATGCTCGTTGCCCAGGCACAATAGCAAACGACCTTCTACGGTAACACGCACACGATTGCAGTCGGCGCAAAAGTTGTGGCTGTGCGGCGAAATAAAACCCACTCTAATGGTACTGTCAGGCATCTTGTAATACCTGGAGGGGCCGCCGGTGGAATCCTCGCTGTGCGTTAGTGCATATCGTTGTTCGATTGTTTCTCTTACTTGGTCACTCGAACAGTACGTTAAGGCGCGGTCGTGGTCGTCGATAAGCCCTAGCGGCATTTCTTCGATAAAAGAAATATCCAGTTCCCGTGTACGGCAAAACTCGACTAAATCTATGATCTCGTCCTCGTTTCGACCGTTGAGGATGACGCTGTTAATTTTGGTGTGCTTGAAACCGGCTGACTGTGCGGCGTCGATGCCGTGCAGCACGCTTTCCAGGTCGCCGGTACGCGTTATTCTGTGAAAACGGTCAGGCTGTAAACTGTCGAGGCTGATGTTCACGCGAGTTAGGCCAGCTTGCTTTAGCTGCGGAGCGAGTTTGGGCAATTGCGAGCCATTGGTGGTCAAAGCCAGTTCACGCAGATCATCTAGCGCGGCGATGGTTTCAACCAGCCAAAGAATATTCTTACGCACCAACGGCTCGCCGCCAGTGAGGCGAATTTTGCTGACGCCAAGTCCGACAAATGCTTGTGCAAGCCGTGCAATTTCTTCTAACGATAGAATTTGTGCGCGTGGTAGAAACTGCATGTCTTCAGCCATGCAGTACACACAACGAAAGTCACAGCGGTCGGTGACTGAGAGGCGCACGTAGCTTACACGGCGCTTAAAACTATCAATTAATTCGCGCTTGATTTCGGTATTCATAAACAGTGCGTTACTCACTAATCCCGGCTGCGAACAACAACGGTGTTCGCTAGTTTGTCATGCCAGCCTTGCTTGCGTTTGTCGAAGGCTAACCAGAAAAAGCCTAACCCGAATGGCAGTGAAGAAACAAAATAGCCCAAATAGCGAATAAGCAATTGCTTGTTGCTGGCCTTACCGAGGCTTTCGGCATCAACAATGCTGGCGTTGATTAACATTTTCCCCGGCGTTGCCGCGAAGTAGTACCAAAACCCTAGTATGGCAGCGGTCGGAAACACATAGTTAATCACTACATCCCAAAAGCCGAGAACGGCAAACTGCTCGCCCGAGCCTTGCAATGCCTCCATGCCGTAAATGGCGATCATGGTTGGTGCAACAACCAGCATTA
>JBPCXM010000255.1:0-4945 GCA_051008535.1 Pseudomonadales bacterium
ACTCGCACCATTCTGCCTGGGTTTTGGTTTTAAACACCGCGGTTAGCTTGTCTTTCAAATCAGGCCATTTACTCGCATCGTTCTGATTGCCGAATAGCTCGGGTTCTAGCTGCGCCTTTTCCATCAATAACGCGTAGAACTGCGGCTCGATGGAGCCGATAGAGACATATTTGCCATCCCCAGTTTCGTAGGTTTCGTAGAAATGAGCGCCAGTATCAAGCATATTCACGCCACGTTTGGGGCTCCACATGCCCATCGCGTGCAGGGAATTGAACATAGCCATCAGTATTGCGGAGCCATCGGTCATAGCAGCATCGACAACCTGACCCTTACCGGATCGCTGTGCTTCGAGGAGAGCCGCGAGTATACCCATCACCAGAAACATACCACCGCCACCGTAGTCGCCCACGAGGTTTAGCGGCGGCACTGGTTTTTCATCCGCACGCCCGATGCCGTACAGCGCTCCCGTAAGGGAAATATAGTTGATGTCGTGGCCTGCCGTTTTCGCGAGCGGACCAAACTGCCCCCAACCGGTCATGCGACCGTAAACAAGCTTCGCATTGCGTGCAAGACACTCATCTGGACCTATACCAAGTTTCTCGGCAACACCTGGCCGAAAGCCCTCGAACAGGACGTCTGCCCGCTCTACCAGCTTGAGCAAGGTTTCAATCCCCTCCTCGCTTTTTAAATTTAATGCAATCGAACGTTTACCACGCCGGCTGCAGTCAGGCAGCCTGTTAGCGCCAGCGTCGGTTGCGCGCTCTACAGTTATCACTTCGGCGCCCATATCGGCTAGTAGCATTCCGGAAAATGGCCCGGGGCCAATGCCCGCCAGCTCGATGACTTTTATTCCCTCTAACGGTCCCATAGGCTCTCTCAGGTATAGAAATAAATTGACGAATTCTTCATTCGGGCTCAGACGAACAGCTCATCGGCGGCAAGCTTCTCACCGACTATCGCCGGCGCCTTAAACCGCTCACCATACGTGTTAGCCAGCTCGTCGCAGCGGTCGATAAATTTTTGCAAACCATACGTATTGACGAACTGAATCAAGCCACCGGTGTGTACCGGCGCGCCAATACCCATGATAGAGCCAATATTACCATCTGCAACGGTGCGCAACACATTAGATTCCAAGCACTTCAAGGCCTCGATCACCTGACGGAACAACAAGCGGTCTTTAATATCCTGCTCTGGCAGTTCAACATCGGCCTTATGGTATAGCTCGAACAGTTGCGGCCAAATCGTTTTCGAACCGTCTTCGCTGTACTCATAAAAACCACCACCGTGATAACGACCACCACGCTGATATTCACCAATCATGGTGGCGATGACTTCACGCATCGCGTCATTTTCGCCCAAGTCGCCTTCACGGCCCATATCCTTCCAGGTGGCATGGGCCTTGCGCGTCAACTCCAAGCTGACTTCATCGTGCACCGCCAGCGGGCCCACCGGCATGCCCAGCGCTTTACCCAGGTTATCGATTTGAACCGGGTGCAAGCCTTCGGTTAATAGCCGCACGCCTTCGTCCAGGTAAGTGCCAAAGGTGCGCGACGTAAAGAACCCCAGCGAATCATTAACCACTATAGGCGTTTTCCTGATTTGCCTGGCATAGTCGAATGCTTTCGCCAGCGTCTCGTCGCTAGTCCGCGCACCGCAGATAATCTCGATCAGTGGCATCTTGTCAACTGGCGAGAAGAAGTGAATGCCTATAAAGTTTTCCGGCTTGCTGCTTACTTCCGCCAATTGGGTAATTGGCAGGCTGGAGGTGTTAGAGCCCCACACGCCATCTTCCGCAAGATAGTGCTCGCTGGCCGTGGTAATTTTGTTTTTGAGTTCGATATTTTCAAACACGGCTTCGATGATCAGATCGCAACCTTGTAGATCGGTGTCCTCCGCCGACGGTGTGATCAAATCCAGCACAGCCGCTTTCTGTTCTTCTGCCATGCGGCCTTTTGCTACTTGTTTGGTCAGCAACTTTTCGGAATAAGACTTACCCTTGTCAGCCGCCTCAACACTGATATCTTTGAGCACAACTTCAATACCCGCCACGGCCGAAGCATAAGCTATACCCTGCCCCATCATCCCGGCACCGAGGATTCCTACCTTCTTCACGGTATGCTTATCATAACCTTGTGGGCGGCTGGCACCACCATTGACCTTATTCATCTGAAAGAAGAAAGTCGTGATCATGTTCTTGGCTTCGGGCGTCATCACTAGGCGGGTTAGACCACGGCTTTCGATGCGCAACGCGCTATCCAGGTCAAGGCGTGCCGCTTCAATCGCACAGTCGAGTATCTCTTCCGGGGCCGGCAGCAAGCCGCGGGTTTTCTGGCGCAGCATTGCCGGCGCCATCATTAGGAACTGAGCCAGCGTCGGTGAATTAGCGTCACCGCCGGGAATTTTAAAACCTTTTCTATCCCACGGCTGCACGGCAGCATCCTCACTGCCCTTATTTTCCAGAATCCAGGCTTTAGCTCGCGGCACCAACTCATCGATGCTGACCACTGTTTCGTGGATCATACCGACTTTAAGCGCTTTGTCCGGCGTTACCTTCTTACCTTCAACCAGATACGGTAAGGCGGCTTCCAGACCTAACAGATTCACCATGCGCACAACACCGCCGCCACCGGGTAACAATCCCAGGCTCACTTCCGGACAACCAAGCTGCACTGATTTGTGGTTATAGGCGATACGGTAGTTACTCGCCAGGCATATTTCGAAACCCCCGCCCAGCGCCGCGCCGTTGATTGCAGCCACTACAGGTACGGGCAGATTTTCCAGAAAGCGTAGCTGCGCTTTCACACGCTCCAGCATCGCCATAAATTCAGCTTCTTCACCTGGTTGTGCAGCCAAAAGCTCGTTGAGATCACCACCGGCGAAAAATACTTTTTTGGCCGAGGCGAAGACAACGCCGGTTAAGCCCGCTTCCATTTCAAGTCTGGCAATGGTTTCTGTCATTGCATTGCGGAACTCGCCATTCATTGCGTTAACCGGGCCGGTCATGTCCATAGTGATGGTAACGATACCGTCGCTGTCTTTTTCGTAATTGAATACACTCATGATTCTATTCCCGTTTATTGCTACGCTGGCTGTTTAAAGGCGTTCTATGATTGTGGAAATACCCATACCACCGCCTACACATAGCGATAGCATGGCGCGTTTCGCGCCGCGACGTTCTAACTCGTCCAACATGGTACTCACCAACATCGCGCCGGTAGCACCCAGGGGGTGGCCCATAGCAATTGCGCCGCCATTCACGTTGGTGACCCCATGGCTGATATCCAGATCTTTCATATAACGCATAGCCACCGAGGCGAACGCCTCGTTGATTTCCCACAGATCAATATCTGCCGCTGTCATGCCCGCTTTTTGCAGGCATTTTTTGCGGCGGGCCCAGGGCCAAGCAACATAATGATGGGGTCTGATGCGAGTACCGCAGTGGCCACAATGCGACCCCTAGCGACTAACCCCAAATCCTTGCCCGCTTTTTCGCTGCCGATCAATACTGCGCTGGCGCCATCGACGATACCTGATGAGTTACCGGGAGTGTGCACGTGGTTGATCTTGTCGAAGGTGTTGTATTTGCTGAGGATAATATCGTCAAAGCCGAACTGGCCGGCCATTTCGAATGAAGCCTTTAAGCCACTCAGACCCTCCAGCGTCGTATTCGGTTTGATGAAGTCGTCTTTTTCAAGAATGGTAAGGCCATTTTTGTCGATAACAGGTACCACCGACTTGTCGAAGTAGCCATTGTCGCGTGCATGTGCCGCTCGCTGTTGCGATGCCAGCGCGAAGGCGTCTACCTCTTCGCGGCTCCAGCCCTCAAGCGTCGCGATGGTATCCGCGCCTATGCCTTGCGGCACAAAGCCGGTTTTCAATGAAAATGCCGCATCACCAGCCATGGCGCCACCGTTGCTGCCCATCGGCACACGCGACATGCATTCAACCCCACCGGCGACGACCAGGTCTTCCCATCCTGAGGCAACTTTTTGCGCGGCAATATTGACCGCTTCGAGCCCAGAAGCGCAAAAACGGTCGAGCTGTACGCCAGGTACTGATTCATTCCAGTCGGCGTTCTGCACGATCATTTTGCCAATGTCGCTGCCCTGCTCACCGACCGGGGTCACACAACCCATGACCACATCGTCAACATAGCCCGTGTCGAGGTCGTGCCGTTGCTGTAAAGCTTTAAGCAGACCCGCGCCGAGATCAACCGGCTTGACCTCGTGTAGCGCCCCGTCTTTCTTACCTTTGCTTCTGGGGGTACGAATAGCGTCGAAAATATAAGCGTGATTTGTCATCAGCAGCACCGTTAACATGTGTTGAATTCAGCTGCGCATAGTGAATGGACAGCCGAACTAAAACAATGACATGGGCTTTTAGAAAAATAGACATTTGGTTACACTGGCCGAAATTCTCGAGCCGTTGAATAAGCCGCATGGAATCAACAACCGTCGCTTCGCCTTTTATTGTAAATATGCTGGAAGGCGCCAAGAGTCTTGGCTACAACATCAGTCACATTCTGGCGGATTGCGGAATTTCACCCAGCATTTTGCGAGAGCCTCGCTCCAGGGTGACTTTTGAGCAACTGTCTCACCTCAGCCTGTCTCTTATGCGATTGCTTGATGACGAGAGCTACGGTTTGTTACCGAAGCCGCAACGACACAATACCTTTAAACTGGCTACCTATAGTGCAATCAACGCCGATAGCGTCGGGCAGGCGCTAGTCTTGTTAACCGAATTCGGCAATATTTTCGATAATGGCCTTAGCTTTTCGCTGCGCCAACATGAAGATCAAACGATTTACCAACTTACCCGCCGCCCTGGCAGCGGCATTAAGAACAACTATGCAATAGAGCATCATCTAATCACTATACATCGCACCCTTTGTTGGATGGCGAACATGCGCATTCCGTTACCGTGGGTTGACCTCGACTACCCC
>JBPCXM010000256.1:0-3921 GCA_051008535.1 Pseudomonadales bacterium
GTGTACCGTCGTAGCTCATGTTCGCCGTTGGACGCAAGGTGAGTATGGAATACCCCAACCCCCGAGAGACCATTCCACGCACCATCTCCAAGCTCGTCGTCTTGTGAACGATTCGCGGCTCTACGTCCGCACGCAAAAAGAGTGAGATGAAATAGTCGCGGCTGTGCGGAAGGTCTAGAAGGATAAATTCCTCCTTCGCGAGTTCATGCAATGAGAGCGAACGTCGATTCGCCAGTCGGTGATTCGCGCTCAGTAGGACGTAAGGTGGCAATGACGCTACTGACTGAGTGGCAAATTCATCACTAAGACCGAGTTCGTAGAGCAGGGCAACCTCAATTGCCCCCGAGACAAGCTTCTCTTGCAGGCTATCGAGCGCATCTTCGATCACGTTAATGGCTATTCCAGGGTGGACTTCCTTGAACTTCGCCAAAAGCCCCGGCAAATAGAACGGCGCAAACGTGACAAAGCAGCCGATGTCGAGGCTCCCGCTCAGAGAACCGCTGAGGTCATCGGCGTAAGCGGAGAGCTCTTTGGCTTGATTGAGAAGGCTCCGCGCTTCCGTGGTGAAAGCACGCCCTGCGTTGGTCAGCGAGATGCCTTTAGCGGGATGGCGATGCACCAGTTGCAGGTCGAACCGTTCCTCCAAGAGCGAGATTGCAGTCGAAACAGAAGGCTGCGAAACATGAAGCTGCTTCGCCGCGATGCTGACGTTGCCGTGCTCAGCAGCGACAACGAAGTACTCAAGCTGCTTTAGTGTAAAGTGCATCAAAATAATTGAGGAATAAAGACAGAAAAGAATATTTTACAGATATTCTTCACACGATGATACTGCGCCCACGCTTACCATCTGACGACCCGGGGACATGACCGACAATCTTTCTATCCGTGAACAGGAACCATCCGCTAAGGCATTGCTCGAAGAACTCGCGGACTGGGGGACTCAACCGTTCGAGCAGGCACGCGCTCTGCCCCCGGCAGTCTATCTTTCGCAAGACGTCTTAGGGCTCGAGGAACAGCATATTTTTAAGACCGATTGGATCTGTGTTGGTCGTGCCGAGTCTATTCCGCAACCCGGTGACTACATGACCTGTGATCTTCTCGATCAGCCGGTAATGGTCATTCGTGGTGAGGATCATCAGATTCGTGCGATGTCCAACGTCTGTCTGCACCGCATGAGCAGACTGCTGGAGGGAACCGGTTGTGCGAAACGCATAACCTGCCCTTACCACGCATGGACCTATGAACTCGACGGCAGACTCCGGCATGCACCGCATATGGAAAAGTCGCCCGCGTTTTGCAAACAGAACTATCGCTTACCGGCTATTCAGTGCGAGCAATGGGAGGGATGGATCTACGTGACTCTGACGCCCTCGCCAGTGCCTGTCGCAACCCAACTGCAGCCTCTTTTTGACACCGTCGTGGGTCGGTATCGCATGGCCAACTATGTTGAAACGTTTCGTGAAGAACATGTCTGGCAGACCAACTGGAAGGTGCTGGCGGAAAATTTTATGGAAAGCTACCACCTCTTCAAGCTGCATCGTGCGACGGTGGGTCCACACTCACGAGTGGACGAGATGCAGTGCCCTCCTGGTGGCGAAGCCTTTAACTACCACTGGATTACCAAAGAATCATCGTTAGCCATTGGTAACGCACACCCCGACAACCAGCATCTGAAAGGTGAATGGCGTCGTACCACGGCGCTGATAACGATTTACCCGAGCCATCTTGTCACGCTGACACCAGGGTATTTCTGGTACCTGGTGTTACAGCCGTGTGGCATTGACCAGGTCCGCATCGTCTACGGCGGGGGCATGGCCCCGGAGTACGTGAACGACGAGCGACACGGCGAATATCTCGAAGAACTCAAAACGTTACTCGACCAGGTCAATGCGGAAGACAAAATTGGGGTCAAGAACGTATTTCGTGGCATGAAGTCGAGCCTCGCCAAGGGTGGTCACTTATGTCACCTGGAGCGACCGAATTACGAGTTCGGACAGTTCTTGACGCGGCGTATCTGCGGCAGTGGAGGTAGCTGACAAGCAGTGACACAGACACCATGGAACATCCAACAGGCCCAATCGGCAAACTAGAGCAAACCGCTCGATAAAGCTCTCTTCCGTATTGATAGCACACTTTGACGCGCCTAGATCCATGGTACCCGCTGATCCTGCAATGCCAGAAGAGGACCCAGAAATGTCAATTGAAAAAATAGATGCGCTCGTTGTTGGCGGCGGCCAAGCCGGCTTGGCGATGAGTGAGCACCTGAGCAAGTGCGGTGTGCCTCACCTCGTTGTGGAGCGGCACCGAATTGCCGAACGCTGGCGCTCGGAAAGATGGGACTCTCTGGTTGCCAATGGTCCGGCCTGGCATGATCGATTTCCGGGTATGGAGTTTACTGATGTCGATCCCGATGCCTTTGCCTCTAAGGAGCGGGTTGCGGACTATTTTGTCGCTTACGCAGAGCAGATCGCTGCCCCCATCCGCTGCGGCGTCGAGGTACAGGATGTACAAAGAAATGTTGGCCGGCCCGGCTTCCGTGTCGAAACGACGGATGGCGTGATCGACGCCAACAACGTGGTTGCCGCCACCGGCCCTTTCCAACGTCCTGTTATCCCAGCCGTTGTTCCTGAAGATGCAGGGCTCATGCAGATCCACTCCAACGCCTACCGCAATCCCAACCAGCTACCCGAGGGCGCGGTGCTGGTGGTCGGAGCGGGGTCTTCGGGGGCGCAGATCGCAGACGAACTCTTACGTGCAGGAAAGCGTGTTTACCTCTCCGTCGGCCCACACGACCGGCCTCCCCGCAGCTACCGCGGGCGTGACTTCGTCTGGTGGCTGGGGGTCCTCGGCAAGTGGGATGCAGAGGCTGAGCCCGGCACTGAACATGTCACGATCTCGGTGAGCGGTGCCCGTGGAGGCCAAACGGTCGACTTCCGGCGTTTCGCTGCGCACGGGATCACTCTCGTTGGTCGGACGGAAATGCTCAAAGACGGTGTGATGCAATTCGCGCCGGATCTTGCGGACAATATTGCGCAAGGGGACGCCAACTATCTGTCGGTTTTGGACGAAGCTGACGCGTACGTTGCTCGCAACGGTTTCGACCTTCCAGACGAGCCTGATGCCCGCAAGATCGAGCCGGACCCGCAGTGCGTGACCGATCCTGTTCTTGAGTTGAATCTGGCAGAGGCCGGAGTGACCTCGGTCATCTGGGCAACAGGCTTTGCCGTTGACTACAGCTGGTTGAAGGTTAAGGCGTTCGACGAAAAAGGCAGGCCACAGCATCGGCGTGGTGTTTCGATTGAGCCCGGCATCTACTTCCTCGGTCTGCCATGGCAGTCGCGCCGGGCGTCCTCCTTCATCTGGGGCGTATGGTACGACGCCAAACATCTGGCAGACCATATTTCCACGCAACGCAAGTATCTGGCGTACCGTACTTTCGCGCAACGCGAGACTAATGCCGCATAAAAGCGGAGAGTAAAAATGGCCCATACTCGTATTCGTAAATTCAACACCAAGGAAACCTATCCAGAACAGAGCCTGGACAATGATTTGTGTCAGGCAGTGGTTGCCGGTAACACGATCTATCTACGCGGCCAGTGCCTCCAGGAACTGGCGAGGTCCTGCTGATGCGTTGTCTATTCGTGTCGTCAATCGGGCACTCGATAAACGAGGATGTCCAACGGGTGAGAGCGGTCGCCCGTAGCTGTGTGATTCGCCGCTGCGATCTGAGCAGATTTGTGCGGCCTCCCAGACGACATCTCGCGAAGTTATACCCAGTGTCCGCGCACTCTAACCAAAAGGACATTGCCTATTCGTCGTCTATGTTTCTACATACATCGAACCGAAGTCCCCGAACTGTAACAATGCGCCAAACCTTTGATTCTTGATTCGCGGATGGCGACACGCCGAGGGACAGTTCGT
>JBPCXM010000257.1:0-20286 GCA_051008535.1 Pseudomonadales bacterium
CGCAACTTCGGCAAGGAAGTCGCCATTTCTGCCGGGCTGGACTATTGCCGGGGCGATGCGGCAGTCATTATTGATGCCGACGAGCAAGACCCGCCGGAGTTGATTAAGGAATTTATTCACTGGTGGCAACGCGGCTACGATGTTGTCTATGGGCAACGCAAGGACAGATCCGGCGACACTTGGCTCAAGCGTCACACCTCGAGCTGGTTTTATAGTGTGATGGGGCGATTAAGTAAAATTGAAATACCAAGAGACGCCGGCGATTTTCGTTTGTTGAGCCGCCGCGCCATCGATGCGCTGGGCGAACTACGCGAAACCCACCGTTACATGAAGGGCTTGTATGCATGGATAGGCTTCCCACAGAAAGCCATACCTTATAACCGCGAGGTGCGAGCAAGCGGTGAAAGCAAATGGACTTATTGGCGACTGTGGAATTTCGCCCTCGAAGGGATTACCTCTTTTTCCGATGTGCCCCTCAAGCTGGCGACGTATATAGGACTGGTGACCGCCATAGCGGCATTCGGCTATGGAATATATATCATTTTGTCAACGCTGCTCTACGGTAACCCAATACCAGGCTATCCGTCGCTATTAGTTGTTGTACTATTTCTGGGTGGCGCGCAACTCATAAGCCTAGGCATAATTGGCGAATACCTGGCCCGCAACTATAAGGAGAGCAAGCGGCGAAAATTATACTTCGTCAACGAGTTCTTGCGCACTGAAACGGAAGACAAAGACGAGGCAATACCCAAAGACGCAGCCGAACAGGAATCACTTGGACTTACGCCTCATTAACAGATAACCGTTGTAGCGGCGATAAACGTCAAACTCAGACTTAATCCAATCAGTCAGATCGATTTTCGGCGGCTTGATGCCATAGGCGGGTTGCCTCATCAGTACCAATGGATTTTTTGCAGCCGCTAGCCCACGTATCACGGCGCGGCGGTCTTTCTCAGAGGAAAGCCGCAAATTATGTTGCACGACCACGGGTGCTGGCATCTGTACGCCGCTCCAGAAATACAGACTGTTGAATCCCGAACTGGTAAATCCAACATCGGCCTTCCCCATTTCGTCTACCACATAGCGGTAAAATTTCACCCTCTCCGGCTCTAGTCTCAAGAAACGTGTGCCCTGGATGTTTAGCGGTTCCAGTGCAGCGTAATCTTGCTTGAGGCTTAGAGTTTTTCCGGTGAGGAAAACCAGAACAAAAAATGCTGCCATTGCCGCGGTTAGGGTCGACAAACGATGCTGACGCTCCACGCTATATCTTTGCGTGCTGATAACCAGCCAACTTGTTATGTCTGACAAGCAAACTACCGCAGACACAATCACCAGGTAAGTGCCAAAATACAACTGACTACCCGGTATCGGATATGCGAGCAGGACATGCCAAGCAGCCAGCAAGGCTAGCGTTTTTCGTGCAATAGATACTTGTCCGTGCCCAGTTTGGATCGCGCAAAGCCAGCACCACGGCCCTGCCCATCCCAGCATGTAGTGCGCATTAGCCTGATCGTTAGTAACGATTGCAAATACAGTCAGCCCGACAAGAAGCGCTTTAGCACCGGCGATACTGTATTGCCGACCTGGCCCATCATGAGCCCAAACCAAGAACGCGGCAAATATCGGTGCTACAAGCGCGAGTCCAACCTGAACAAGCGAATAGTGCCGGAAAAAGTAGGCATGCTGAAGACCGTTCGCAAAGTAGAGAATGCTTTCTACCAGAGCGGTGAGCGTGGAACCATTAGCCCACATGAAAGCCAAGGTTAGCAAGATAGCTGTGACCATGCCGGTAACAAATACAATGCACATTCGCAAACTCAGCACGCTGACGCCGCGCCAGGAGAGTAACGAAATTGCCGACGCACTCAACACAGCAGCACTGACAATGGCGTAAGGCAAGCAGTTGTCTTTGTCCATATGCGGCAGCATCAGCACAAAAGGAAATATGACTGAAGCGACAATTGCCGTAAACTGAAGGGCATTGCGCCAGTTTGAGCGGGCAAGCTCCGAAGCCATCACCACAAGCACCGCTGCCAAACAGTAGACACCAATGTTGATTTTGGTAGCGAATATAAGCGCTACCAACGCCCCCGCCAAAAACCAGCCTATCCACAAACCGCGCGGTCGCTTGCTCCAAAGAACGAAAGGAATCAAAGCGCCAAGACAGGCAATAAGCTCCTGTGGATGCCCTGGTTCATTGGTAAACGCTCGCATCGCAGCAAACACAACCCCATAGGTAACGGCCGCCCACCACGGAGATTCGGTAATGCGATACACCGTCAAGCCACATGTGGCGCTTAATAGCATCCAGTAAGTTAACGTGACGAAACGTACGGCACTGTTTGTCAGCGGAATCGACAAAACGCCGTGCAGAGCTTCTTTTACTGCAATGGACACGGGTCCATAGGGAATGAAGATTTGGTCATAAAGAACATGACCTTCAAGAAACAGCTTGGTGGAGATGAGCCAGAAACCTTCGTCATCATATGGCATGAAAGTCGAAAACAGATCGTAGAAGCCATAGCATGCACTGATCGCAAGCATAGTGGCGATGCACGCCACCATCAGAACCCATGCCGATAGAGAACGCTTTTTTACAGGCGCTGCATCTTCTCCGCGATCTGTTGGCTCATGCAAATTGGCGACTCCACCCAACCCTAGATTACTTAAAGCGAATTAAAAGGTTTGCTACTTTCTTTTTTGCAATAGCCAGCATCGTCTTCAGCCGCACAGGGAGCAATCGGATAACGGCTTTGCGTACTTGATACAAGATTGGCGAGACATCTTTTGGATGCGTGGCACGGTCAATTTTATAGCTAGCCAGCGCCGCGTGAGTTTCCGGTAAACGTTCAATGTTCAGATACACAAACGTATTATATCGATACCAAGGCAACACCTCGGTACGACTCACTAGCTCGCCACGCAACGGATCATACATCTGATAGCCATTCGCTGCGAACATGTCGCGCCAGTAGCCATAGGTTTGCTCGTTGATATGATTTTCACCACCCTGACCGGGCGCTGCCGCGGAAAATAGCACAATATCTGCATGGCGGCACAGGGCGCCAACCAACGTTGCTGACAATGGCTCGGGCAGATGCTCGGCAACTTCCAGGCATTGGGCTACATCGAATTTTTCTCTCAAGTCAAATCCACTCTGCAAATCCTGTGGCATGAACTCGTTGGCTTCTATCAGGAGCAAGTTTCTGTCGACATAATCACCGTCTAGCCCTTTTACCCGGCAACCATGTTCTTTCCAGACAGCCAACCAAGCGCCCGCTCCACAACCAACATCGAGCACCGATTCAACAGATTGAGGCAGCAAATCAAGCAACGCAGGCACGACTATGTTGGCGGAGCGAGCAGACCCTTGATTAATATACTTATAAAATTGTTCGTCGTATTCGTACACTTATGTTTGTATTTCCTACCGATGCTACAGCACCAGACTGCACAGCGGCCTGCTGCCGAAAATGGTTGTCGCTAACACTGTAGCCGGCTCATTTGCCATTTGATCCGTTTCCAACAAACCACGCCATTGGTTGCTTTCACGCCGCAACAGTGCAACCGGTGAGTAATCGCCTGTATGCTCAGGATAGAGTCGACCCACCAGCTTGCCGCCAGCGAATAACGTAAGCTCGCGTGTGGTGTATGCCTGCGCAGCTCCGATGCTCACGATGACGGATTTAGTCCCGGTTATGTCTACATCGTTTAGGCTGAAGGATATGCCGCTTGCATTACAATCCAATGGAGTTGGCAAGGCGGAAGGCGCAGTGGCCGGTACCCGGTATGCTACTTGATGTCGACTAAAAAAATCGTCGAAACTAAAAACATATTCTGGAGTAAACCTGACCAGCTTGTTTCGAACAGGATCTCTAAGCTGTGCACGTTCACCGGTCATATAAAGTCTGGCAGCGTATTCGGCGCTAGCTATCTCCTGTTTAAGGTAGGTGCCAGTGGGTACCAGAAGGGTTGACACCACACCGATACTCACGATCAGCAGTGCAAGCCCCGCCTGCCGACTCAGCTTCGTGGTAAGACTCACTAACAAGCCCAGCACGCTAATCCAGTAGACGGAAATTAGCGTTTGATAGCGCTCAAAGCTCGGACCGTGAATATAATTGGGTTGGGTAATAATCCTTCCCATGTTGGCAGCTATCAGTGTTAGCCCACAAAGAGTCGCGCAAAGCAGACACAGTTCTAGCCATACATGCTGCCGGCTCTTGTTGACCAGTAGCATTCGCAAACTTTGTAGCCAAAATCCCGCAATCACACCCATGGAAACAACGGCCAATATTCCAGCTAACGCTTTATGATTACGAACTAGCGGCCAAGTCAGTAGCTGGCAAGTTTTTTCGAGAATTCGCCAAGGTGTATTTGCGCTAATAGCGGCCTGGGCCTGCGCTTTGACCTGCTGCAGAGCTTCCTCGCTGCCCAAGTTCCAATCTAACGCAACTTCGGCATCGGAAGTCATGCCCTGCGAGTACATTACAGCCAGAACGAGGCTAAACAACAGAGCCGGCCCGAAAACACGGCGTTGATTAACCAGCGCAAACAGCGGCAATAGCAGCCAGCAAATGACACCGGCGAACGTAGAGAACGCTGCAAGCGTCGCAAAAGCATACGCCAAAACCCAGTCGCGCGCGCGCAATGATTCGCGTTGACGCAGCAGCAGATAAAACGCAGCCATCGAACAAGCCAGCGATATATGCCAACCGGTGTTGACCGGATTGATATTGTTCCAAACATGTGCCGGACTAAACAATAAGATAATCGTCAGCGCGGCAACGAAAATGGTCTTTGCCGGCGCAGCAACAAAGTAATCCCGCGCAAGCACAACATATAGCGCCAGCATGGCCAACATACTCAACCATGCAGCGGCGTACAGCAGGTGGTTCTGACCACCTAGCAAACTGACATCCAGCATGACGAGAACACGTACTACCGCAATTCTATGCGCACTATAATGCAAATCGAATAACGACAGCAGCGACGACAATGCGGCATCTGGCTCTAGCAATGGCGCAACGCTGGTCAATACTAGAAAGGTGTCACGCCATGGCAAATGCGGGTGGTATCTGTACCAGACCAGGAGGGTCCAAAAAAACCAGTAGAAAGCGGCCGCGCAGGTGAAAACAACAACGGCATTCGATGCCAGGGATAAACTTCGGTCAATTCTGCTAGCGCGAATAAGTTGTTGGGGCATTTACACTATTTACATTGCTAAACGGCTGGCCGGCGAGAGTATATCGGCCTCGTGTTTTTTTAGCACTATGTGCAATAACATAGTAAAAACCCCGCCATGATATACAGCAAAGCCAGTAAAATTCGAATCATGGCTATTCTGGACTAGCTACGGGGTGACAATTACAATGTGCCGCCTACTCTCGGGACCAAACCACGGCACCCAATCTAAAGTCGATAGCACATGACAAATGAGCAACCCAAGCCAGCAATCAATATAAACGCAGAGAAAATAATATTTCTGCATATCGCTAAAACCGCCGGTACGTCTCTCGTCGAATTCTTCCGCAAGATCCTTCCCGCCGAACAAATGATGACCCATGGGGACTTTGTGAAGTTCCCACGCGGTCATGCGCTGCCGCCACAAGCGATCGCCGATTACCGCTTCATCTCAGGTCATTTCGGCTACTCGTATATCGGTAAATATATCAAAGACTCCTATTCCTTCACCTTCTTGCGCGACCCGGTTGACAGAGTGCTTTCGTTTTATAGGTTTTGTATGAATATCGATATGCAAAGGCAATATGTGGTTGCCAGAGCGGCGCGCGATCTGACTCTGGATCAATTTATGACATCAACCAGACCCGAAATAGTGGAAATGCTAGATAACATGCAAACCTGGCAATTGGCACATATGTACTGGCAAGAAGAACGGAAGGAACTCCAGCATTACAGCGAAAATGAGATCCTGACGCTGGCAAAAAACCATCTTACAGAATTTTCATTTGTTGGTTTCACCGAGGCGTTCCCTGAAGGTTTCTCGCGTATCCTTGATGATCTCAATATAGTCCCGGAAAAACTCAATATTACCAATGTCAGAAAGACTCCCTGGCACTATCGAACGCAAGACCCAATCACGGCAGACCAACTCAAACCCGCCACGCTGGCAATGCTGAAATCGAGAATGGCGCTGGACTACGCGCTATACGATTTCGCTAAAACGCTTTAATGGGAAACGCCGACGTGGAAATACCCTACGGCGCAGGTTCGCGGATAACCTACCAGTGGCTACCGTTACTGCTTGCATTGCTTGCTGTAAGTTTATACGGGCGCTTTTTGTTTCAGCACGCTCTCAATGCGCCCTATCATGACGATATACTGGATGTAATTAATCTCATCCTCAATGTAAACGATAGCGCTGGTCTTGGCTCGATTGCCGAAGCGTTCTTCGCACAACACAATGATCACAGAACGCTTGCTTCGCGGCTAATTTATTATGTTAGTTATCGCATTCAGGGCGAGATCAATTTTAAAACTCTCTCCTTCATAGCCAACCTAGCCCTGCCAATTTTGGCGCTGTTTTTTTTCACACAAATCAATGATACCCGCAACCGTTGGCTTATCTTCCTGCCCGTGGTTTTTATGATGTTCCAGCTGCGAACTTACGGGGTCACCGAATGGGCGATGGCCGCTTTTGCGTTTTTCTATGTGTATGTTTATGGTGTAGCAGCGCTTTTTTGTTTGCACACGGTAACAAAACTGCGGTTCTTCGCCGCAGTGGTGTTTGCGTTTATGTCCACGTACTCGATAGCTTCTGGCCAGGCGATTTGGCTGATCGGTTTGCTTTGCCTGCTGCACCAATCGTATGTGATGCGGCAAATACCCCACTACTACAGTATCGCCTGGGGCGTAATCACTTTGCTCGTGCTAGCAGTATATCGCTCGGAGCTAGAAACGCCGAACACGCTGCTGACACTAATCAAGTACGCATTGGCAACTCCACTAAAACACACTCAGTATTTCCTTGGTATGCTCGGTAGCGCAGTTAGTTTTGAAGTGCTTTACATTGCACAATTCGTCGGTGTGCTACTACTCATCATATTGCTCTGGCAAACCATTGCACATTACCGCAAAGGCTACTCCAAAGTAGAGTATACGTGCTGGTTCATCGTAGTTTCAGCGGCCACTGTTGCGTTGGGCCGTACACCTTATTCGGAAATACAATATTCGCAAACATCTCGCTACAGCTTCGCATCTATATTACTGGTCGTTTGCGTGTGGCTGATGATTACCAATCGCTATCGAATCGCGCGCTCGCATTTACTTATCGCTACTGCCGCTAGCGCTACTGTTTGCGGAGCTTCTTACTGGTTCTACACACCGAAATTTGATGTGCTGATGGAGGAAAGAGTGGCCGAGTTCAATCGAGGTAATTATCATGTTTTCGGCCAAAAGCCAGCGCATACCAACGCGTTGGTAGCTGACGCGATCTCGAAAGGCATCTACACCCCCCCTCCCCGGCCGTTAGCGATTCCCGCCACGGAGTAAATCTGCAGTTTAGCTTTCCATTACGGCTTGGGTCGCCACACCTGTATGCCCCACGTGCCACCCCCATAGCGATCGGTCATTGATATCGGAAACCTGTCATCTAAACGATAGAACCGCTTTAAATAGCTTGCCCCATCAACAGCGGCGAAAGGCGGTGGATTGGTGCCAAATATACCATTGAAATCCCAGGGTGATACTAGAATCAGATCGAATTTTTTTGCCTCGATTTTTCGATAAATGTCGGTGAGGTACTGCTCCCAGATCGCTTCCACCCTGTCTTCCGGCCGATCTTTAATGAAAAAGTCTGGCTTGTCTTTTGCGAGTGGGAAATAGAAAGTGTGACCATCTTGATAGACTTTTTTGTCATGCGCGATCAAGGCCATCAAAAAAATTTGCGAGGCCAGAATGTTGTCATGGCTGCCGATCAGTGCGTCGACTTTCGCCCAATTCGCCTCGGTTGTGGAAAAGTCCTTGGGTAGAATCGTGTAGGTCTGATAAAACACCACCAACACCAATGGCAGGAGAAATTTCAAACTCCCTTGTAATCGCGAAACCACTGAGAAACCCGCAATCAATAGAAACGGCGACATCAGTTGGAACAAATAGGTCATGAAATTACCCGGGTTGCGACCGAGCGACACAATAATGGCCACAGTTGCCCAAAAAAGACAGAACCAAAAATAGTTGACTCTGGTTGCAAACAGCGGCCCACGAAATCGCGACCCATTCATTTCAAAAGCATCGCCTACGCGTTGAGAAAGTGTTTTTGATCCATTTTCTGCCACCCACCGAAAAGTGACGACAAAAGGCAGCAGCAACAAAACCCAATAAGTTTTGGCAAAAAACTGTAACTGCATAGTCACCATTTCCCACGTTTGTAATCGCGCCGTGGCTATCGCCGTTGAAAAAAGTGTATTGTCCAGAAAATATGGGCTGGTCTTGTGCACGACGGCAATGCTGGCAAGCAGGCAAGCCGCGAAAATAAATCCCAGCGTCAACGCACGATACATGGATATATAAAGGAACATGTAGAGGCACAGCATTGCCATAGCAACGATAAAGTATTGCTTGCTATAGAACGCCAGCATCCCACAAAACAGAGCAAATACCAGGCTGCGATTTGAGAAGTCGCAAAGCCAGGGAACAACGGCGATGGCCATAAAAAATGTGACACCGACCGCATTGGTGCTAGCAACGGGAGTTGAGTAGAACAGCAGCGCTGCATAGAAAGTGACGCCAGCGGCTAAGGCATTTAACCATGACTGGCTATGTCGGTAAGTCGCTAACAGGCACAGCAGGCATGCTGCACCAATAAATACCGCTGACACGCTACGATGTAGTAACAGGTCATTGTCCAAGAACGAAGTAAGCGGGGCGACCAAAATATTGTATAGCGGCGGGTAGACGTCCATCGCAATCGGCTGGAACGGCTTTGTATAGGGGTTATGTCCATCAGCGATAATACCAGTGATAAACGGCATCGTGCCTTCGTAATAGTCCAGAGGAATTGTTGCAAAAAGTATTTGGGCGTGATGGAGTAACAAAGCCATGAAGAATGCGGCTATTGCTAGCGCGTACACACAACGCCATGTGTTTTCCAGTCGCTTGTAAACCAGTTGTTCTTTAGTACTCATAGAGTTCTAGTCATACTATATTAGAAACGTACAGGACGAGTATTGTAAGCGTTAAGCCGCAGGGGCGGGAAACCAAGTTTCATTGCTCCATTCGCTCTAGGGAGTCTCTGAATAAGTCTATGGCGTCTCTGGCTGACAGGCGAGTCGCCAATCACGACGCGACTTTGAAGGCATGCGTCGGCCTGTCGAGAAGGCGCACCAAAGAGTGGCGACTCGCCCGTCAGTCCCGCAGGGCGCAGCCTGAAACGCACAACTGCTGCGCTGCGAATCTTGTGAAGGACTTAGGCCATGAACGGCGATCCGCGTCTTGAATTTGCACGCTTCAGGTCACGCAGAAACTCCATAGACTTATTCAGAGGCTCCCAATATACTGCGCCGCTAATAACAGCGCTGACAACACCATCTCCATGCTTTTTAATTCCGCTGCTTACCTTTTTCTGTTCCTGCCAATTGTTCTCCTATTCTTTATACGGCTTTCGAGAACGGGAAATACAGAATCACAGATCACCTGGTTGATTATTGCGTCAGTCTTCTTTTACGGCAGTTGGAACCCGATTTATATCGCCTTGATTTTGGCGTCGGTGATTGCCAACTTCTTAATTGGCAGAAAACTCGCGGCGTCAGACCCGACAACGCAACGGCTTTGGTTGATGTTAGGTCTTTGCTTTAACCTGGGTTTGTTGGCTTATTTCAAGTACGCTGGGTTTTTCGTAGACAATTTAAACACGATCGGCAATTGGCTTATTCCAATGCCAAACATCACTTTGCCGTTGGCGATTTCGTTTTTCACTTTTCAACAAATTGCCTATCTAGTCGATGTGGCGCGTGGCGAGTGCGAGGAATATCAATTTCGACATTACAGTTTGTTCGTATTGTTTTTCCCCCAGCTTATCGCTGGCCCCATTGTGCACCACAAGGAAATGATGCCGCAGTTTGAGCGCTTGCGGTCACGCGACGAGCTGCTGCCAGACCTCGCTGTTGGCCTCACCATCATCGCCATTGGTTTATTTAAAAAAGTGGTGATGGCAGATTCACTCGCCGAGTTCGCGGACCCAATTTTCGAAGCAGCCGGCGAAGGTAGGCAAGTGAGTTTTTTCGATTCATGGGTTGCAACCTTTGCCTTCAGCTTCCAAATCTATTTTGATTTTTCCGGCTACAGCGATATGGCCATTGGTAGTGCCCGATTGTTCGGTATTAAACTTCCCGAAAATTTTCGTTCACCCTACAAGTCGGTCAGTATTATTGAGTTTTGGCGCCGTTGGCATATCACCCTGTCCCGATTCCTCAGAGACTATCTCTATATCACCCTGGGAGGAAACCGCGATGGCCGCTTGAAGCGTTATAGAAATCTGTTTGCAACCATGCTGCTGGGCGGTTTATGGCATGGTGCGGCATGGACATACGTTATCTGGGGTGGCCTGCATGGCATGTTCCTGTGTGTGAATCACGCCTGGCGTGCGCTTATTCAGCATTCAAACCCGCCCAAGCTATTTACACAGACATGGTTTCGCCCGTTATTCATCTTACTGACGTTTGTCGCTAGTGCCTTGGCCTTCACCGTTTTTCGTGCACCCGACCTCAACAGCGCGATTACAATTATCGCACCAGGATTCGTTGCTGGCGGTGCCGAAGTGCCACTACTGCTGCGCGGCGTTATTGCGGAGTCGTCGCTGGGGCAGTTTCTTCATGCAGGCGGATTAGAAAATGGCTCATACGCAGCAGTGTATTGTCTGCTGTTTTTGGCCGCCGGCATATGCTGGCTGTTGCCAAACACACAGGAATTTATGCGTGGATTCAGTCCAGTTATTCGATCTGTATTCTCCACCGAAGTTTCACCTGCCCTCCCCGCTTGGCGCCCAGGATTTGTCTTCGCGGTGACTACCGCTATCCTTTTCAGTTGCAGTTTGCTTAGCCTGTCATCCGTTACTGAATTTATTTACTTTCAATTTTAAAATGCGATGACGAAATATATTCAATCTACCGCTGCGATTACGCTAACGATTTGCCTGGCAGTGGGATTGATAAATTACCTAGTAGACCCCTACTGTATTTATCATTTCGATAGCGCCGATGCAGACCGTCTCAGCCGCATAGACCAGTTTTATCATATGCGACTTTCGAAACCCCGCCATTTGCTGCAGCTCAAGCCTGACGCTGTCATTGTCGGCACATCGCGGTCTGCCACCATAAAACCACTGCACGCATCGTGGACAAACAACCGGGGTTACAATCTATCAGCCCCAGGTATGACCCTCTATGAGATGCTCCCATTTATACAGCACGCGCATGCTAACGGCCCGTTACAAAAGCTAATGATTGGCCTCGATTTTGAGGCGTTTATGACCGCTGAACCACAGCTAAGACCGGGATTTGCAGAAAGCCGTCTTGCCAAATCGCACGAAGAGCTCGCCTCAGTCGCGTATGCCCGTCAGTCATTGACTGACAGTGCAGACACTTTGTTATCTCTGTCAGCGCTGTCGCGCAGCGCCGCAGCGCTTAGCGGAACCGGCAATGCCTCTCACCGTAAATACTTCAGAGACGGCACTTGGTCAACAACATCGCGCTTCCTGGTCGGCAAGCCTGGCTATGTATTCGTTGGCAACAACAGACTCGCTGCACATAGCAGAGCTAAGTTTCGTTCCGGCAACAATTTTTCCTTGTTCGCCGATATCCTTCGATTTTGCCAACGGCAAAACATAGAAACCCGGCTTTTCATTTCACCAAAACACGTGTTTATGATTGATTTATGGTACGCGCTTGGTTACGCAGAAGACTGGCAGGATTTTCATCAACAACTGGTTGCTCTTAACAAGTCTGTCGCAAATGAATTCAACAAGGAGCCATTTAAATTATTAGGCTTTAATGATGCCAGCGGTATTGTCGATGAACCCGTTTATTCCCCCCAAGAAAGCGATAACGCCTGGTTCCAGGATGGCATACACTTTCGGGATCAACTAGGTGTCAAAATTATGCACTCTCTGTGGAGCGATAACGAGTCATTCGGGCGAGTCCTGAATGAGGAAAGCGTGGCTTCATACTTGTTAAATATTGACACGCTGACGACAAACTTTCTTGATCAAAAAGCGGACGTAGTAAACGACATCCGCGAGCGCATTTGTCGAAAAACACGGATACAGCGGTCTGCGCATGAGAATGCCAAGCAACCGTACTGCTTGATACCGTTAAAACTCTAATATCTCAAACGCGTTCAGCGCAAAATCCTGCCAGCCATTCGGGTCACTTCCTTTATATCCTCCGGATGATCGCGGCGATACGCCTCCCTTAATTCCCTAGTTTGGCGTAAATGAGACTCGATGTTTTGTTCCGACAGCTGCACGGCAATATCATTAGGAATACGTGTTGCCGCGGCGTCAAATCCAAACACCACGTCCTGCACCAGCCTGCCGGTCAATTGAGTCGCGTGGCTACCATCTTGATAGTATTTCATTGTCTGGTTGGGACTATTCAAGGCGGGTACATCGCCGGTATTGATAGTCGTGTAGCCACTAAAATCCCACAGCGGATAAGCCTTGCGGTTTGCCTGCTTCGCCAACGATATATTTAAAGTCAGTACTTCTCGTTTAAGCTGCTCAAACTGCTCCCATAAGCCCATTGCAGCCATAGCTTCTGCAAGTCGAGCATGGAAAGGAGAAAAATATAGGATCACTTCTGTGCCTTGAATGTACGCCTGTTGGAGCAATTGCTGCAGGTAGTCAAGTTGGGTTTTCTTACCATCGCTCTCCAGTGAATAGCAATTCGCCGGCTTGGGAAACCAGCTGTCGCTCATGTATTGTGTTTCTATGAGGCGAAAGCCTTGGCGTCGGTCAATATGATTGGCGGGGAATTTTTGCCAATATCCATCTTCGTACAAATGCAGTAGACCATGACCTTGCTGTGAAAATAGGGGTTGCATTTGCCAGGTTTGCCAACTGGCCCGAGTAGCATTGAGCGAGGTCAATTCCACAAGATGGTCAACCAGGTAACGCTTCGGATACCTCCAGTTAATGCTACCATCACCGCGGGCAAGCCGCTGTCGGTATTCGCGGAACGGTTGTTCCACAGCCTGATCACGGCAAGCATTGAACATGAAAAAGTCTAGTGAAAGTAGTACGCGCCGCAAAGGCGTTTGCGCATTAGCATGCTGGAAATTCCACCATTGCACCATGGCGGTAGAGCCGGCGATGGAAAAATTATACGCTCGATAGTTGCTCCAGGCCGGGTGATTGGTACGTAGCGATGCGCCGGCCCTGGAAGTACCCAAAATAATGCCGTCCGGTCGCAATCGTGAGACGCTATACGGCTTACTAATGATATGCTTGTTAAAGAAAGTAGGTTTGAAGTAATTAAAGCCTTTGAATTCTGGCGCAGCAAACAACCGTATGGGATCGACCAAGCCATTAAAAAAACCGAGTAGCAACAATACGAGAACAAGGCTGGCTATAGCGGTAAAAAAGAAGCGCTTCGAGCTCATTTTGCATTTGGCCGCAGCGCTATTGCGGGTTTTATTATATGGGTGCCACCCGTATAATTCCTGCGACTAAAAATCTTCATCAACGCGCTTCCAGTTAACTGTTAATGCTGTTTAATTCGTACGAATTTGTATTCGCGTTCCTGCCCTGCGCCGTTGTTTTCTATTTTTTTCTTAACGCTCTGGGCCATGCGCACCTCGGCAAAGTTTGGCTATTACTAGCCTCGTGGTTTTTCTACGCCTGGTGGAACCCGATATATCTGCCGCTACTGTTGACGTCGATCGCCGTTAACTACTGGATGTCGCGCAAAATTATCGCTTGCGGCAAGGATAACAGCAAGCGTAGAAAATCCTTAATGATTACCGCGGTCGTGCTCAATGTGGGAGGTCTAGTCTATTTTAAATATATGGATTTCTTCCTCGCCAACCTGAACTGGCTGGGTTTCGACGTTCCCCTGCTTCATCTTGCCCTACCACTCGCGATCAGTTTTTTCACGCTACAGCAGATTGCTTACATCGTCGATAGCTATAGAGGAAGAGACTGCAAAGGCAGTTTACTAGAATACTGCATTTTCGTATCTTTCTTTCCACAACTGATTGCCGGCCCCATTGTCCATCACATGGAAGTGATTCCACAATTAAAGCAACAGGAAAATCACCGACTGGATTTCTCCAATCTCTCACTTGGCCTGTTTCTGTTTACGCTCGGCTTGTTCAAGAAAGTAGTCATCGCCGACACCTTTGCCAATTGGGCAAGCAATGGCTTCGATCACACGCAACAGCTTAACTTGGTTGAAGCATGGATCGTCAACTACAGTTATACCTTCCAACTCTACTTTGACTTCAGCGGCTATTCCGATATGGCGCTAGGGCTGGCGTTGCTGTTTAACATCAAGCTGCCGCAAAATTTCAATAGCCCGTACGCGGCAACCAGCATTATCAACCTCTGGCAGCGCTGGCACATGACGCTGACGCGCTTCATTAACATGTATATTTACAAGCCCGTACTGCGGGCGTTGCCACGCGTTAGCTTCACCTATGGCATGGTCGCCAGTTTTATTGCCATGATGATCGCTGGTATCTGGCACGGCGCTGCCTGGACGTTCGTCGTATTTGGTGCACTGCAAGGCTTCGCGATCGTGATTAATCACATTTGGCGCAAGCTCAAATTGCCCATGCCCAAGTTCATAGCTTGGTTTATCACTTTTCATTTCTTCAGTTTGTCGCTGGTAGTGTTTCGGGCTACCCACTGGGAAGATGCCACCAAAGTGTACAAGGGAATGCTGGGACTAACCGGCAACGGTAATTGGGCTTCCTTTCACACACTGTTTCAAGGTGACGCATTCTGGTACTTTGCTTACGCCGATTCGCTGCTGCAGAAAAACATTTGGGCGACCACAACGTGCTTGGCACTGATCGCGTATTTTGTGCTTCATGTGGCGCTACTACCAAACAGTAATACGCTGACCGACCGTTTCAAGTATGATTGGCGGCATTTAGCCAGCATCGTATTGCTGGCTTTCACTGCGATAAGCATGCTGTCTAATCCCAGCGAATTTATTTATTTCCAATTTTAGTGCTAACGCCGATATTACCTTGCTGCGCCATTAGCGCCAGTTTAAAATTCCCACCCTTAAAAAAACCGCAGAGCAGTTCATTTGCACACGGAATCTCAGCCAAATTCCCAAGTCATTTGCATCTTGGGCATGCACCGCAGCGGCACCAGTTGCCTAACCGGAAGCCTGCAACAAGCTGGTCTGTTTTTGGGTAACCACTCCACCTGGAACCCGTTTAATCGCAAGGGCAACCGCGAAAACCCTGAGATTATGGCTTTGCACGAAGAAATTCTGCAGCACAATAACGGCAGCTGGAATGAACCACCCGCGACTATACAACCCAGCGAAGACCAATTGAATACAGCCAGGGAGATTATCACCGGCTACGCTGGTGAGCCTGTTTGGGGTTTTAAAGACCCAAGAAGTCTGTTAGTGCTGGGGATGTGGCAAGAGTTAATTCCTCGGCTAAACTTCATCGGTATATTCAGGCACCCCGTATCGGTTGCAAAATCCTTGCAACGCCGGGGCTTTGACAACGTCGATGACGCATTGGGTCTATGGGAGACCTATAACCGCATTATGCTCAACGCTTATGCAGAAAAACCGTTCCCTATCGTTTCCTTTGACTGGCCGCAAGACAGGTTTCACGACGTTTTAAACGGTGCTATCAGCCGTTTTAACTTAGCGCCCATTGCCGATGATAAGTGGTTTTACAGCCCCGAGTTGCACAATCATGCACATCAGGATGACGATAAGCTGCCTGCTTCGGTCAAGCAATTGTATAAGGAACTGCAAGACATCAGCGCCTCAGCGGATTCTATCGGCAAGGCGTGCTAGCCCCATGCCTAACGCTACAGACGCGATCCATTTGCGACCAAAACTCTCCATGATCGTCATCGGTTACAAAATGGCGCGGCAGCTGGAAAATACGCTCTATACACTGTCGTCACACTATCAACGGAATATTGACGCAAACGATTACGAAGTGGTGGTTGTTGAAAATGAATCTGACGACAATCTCGATCCAGCGGTAGCCGCTAGCCTGGGCAGCAATTTTAGATATTTCCGTCGGGTAGAAACATCGCATACGCCTGTGCCAGCTGTCAATTTCGCATTTGAGCAATGCAAGGCGCCGTATATAGGCTTAATGATCGATGGCGCTCGTATGCTGTCACCACGCGTTTTGGAATACTCCCTAATGGTCTCAAATCTTTCGGAGCGCGCACTTACGGTTGTTCCTGGCTATCACTTGGGCTCAGACGAACAGCATCTTGCCGACAGTTACAACGAAACCGTTGAGCAAGCCTTACTCGATTCGATTCCTTGGAAGTCTAATGGCCACCTGTTGTTCGATATAGCCTCATTTAGTGGCGGCAATAATAAAGGGTTTTTCCAGCCGTTTATGGAATGCAATTGCCTGTTTGCCAGCGCAAAAAGTTTTAGTGATATAGGTCATGCTGATCCGCAATTTACGCTTAGAGGTGGTGGCAGTATTAATCTGCACATGTATCGCAGCCTGGGTATGCTCGCGGATGCGCAGATTTTTCTTACCCCCGGCGAGGGGTCGTTTCACCAATTCCATGGCGGCGTAACAACTATGGCTTATGATGGCAGAAAGGCTGAATTGCTGGCGCATAAGACCCAGTTACAAAGTCTGTGGCCGGGCGGTTTCCATAGTTTGCGAAAAGAACCGATTCTATTCGGCGCAGTAGCGCATAATGCACAGAAATTTCTGGCCACTTCTATAGAATATGAAAAAACACGATTCAATCGTCTAACCACCCTTGGCAAGCCTCTATGGGAAGACGACCAGTCTGCTAACAGTTCACAAAATGAGGTCTGAAATGTCGTCGATTTATTTCCCACCATCGCTGCGTCAATACGAGCCGAAGCGCATGGTTTTTAGCACATGGGTGGACCATCTCCCATTTGGGTACGACCTGGTGGAAGCCATTCGGCCGAGCAAGGTCGTTGAGCTGGGCGCCTACAATGGCATGTCGTATTTTACTTTCTGCCAATCGATGATTGAGAACGATATCGATGGTATCTGCTATGCCGTCGATACCTGGGCCGGCGATGAGCATACGGGCGGCTATGATGACTCGATTTATAACGATGTGCGAGACCACGCGCGGCAATACTACCGCGGCATTACATATCTGATGCGCATGCTGTTCAACGAGGCGGTCGAGCATTTCCAAGATGAGGAAATAGGCCTACTGCACATCGATGGATTGCACACCTATGAGGCCGTTACCGAGGACTTCAATACCTGGTACCCAAAGGTGCAACCGGGCGGTATTATTTTGTTCCACGATATTCAAGCACGAATGAAAGACTACGGCGTATGGCGCTATTGGGAAGAGTTGAGCCCGCAGTATGAAAGTTTCGCGTTTAACCACGGTTGGGGACTGGGAGTGCTCAGAAAGCCTGGTGGTGAGCCCAACAATCACCCGCTATTGAATATGCTGTTTAGCGGCGACGAAGCCATACATCATCAGTTACGGCAATTTTATGTGCACGCCGGACATCACTTTGAAGCCAAGCGGCAAGCGGCAAGGCTGAAAAAACAGGCAAATAAAGGCGGCGCCGGCAAGACTCCGGCTAAACAAGACTAGCTTGTCTTTGCATAAAGCCTACTGATCACCAGGCAACTTCTGCCACAGCGTTTCGTGCGGAGTAGAAACCTCACCCGCTGGTAAACCGTTGCTGTAATAATAAAGCGCAATTGAGCGGCGATCCCGATCGGGGGGACAAGTCAGCGGTTTTGGGTGGCCGTGGTAAGACGTTGAAGTCGTGCTAAAAATCACACAGCGGCCCGCAATAGGCTCGATCGATCGCGCGCAGTGCTGCAAATCTTCCGGCCAAAGTTCCAGATTGCCGCCGTATTCGGGCAGCCAATTCTCATTCAAATAGATAAGTAGGTTAAGTCGTCTATCCAGACCAAAATTGGGGTGTTTGTTAAAATCGGCATGGACTTTCAGGTAGCCACCGGGCTTGGTGCGGTGCACACCCCCACCGAGCAGATGCGGGTCAGCCAGCAATCCCTCAATAGCCGTCATTTTCTCTAACAAACCGACAAAGGTTCCGGAATTAAGTTCCCAGTACAAGCGCCTGAAAGCAAGGTTAACCAGACTCTCCCTAGACAGCCACTCTTTCCCTAACTGGGCTTCTCCGCCCCCCTCCAGGTTAACCGGCACATGCTTCACTCCCATTTTTTTCTTTACCGAAGGATCTGGGAACTTTGTATTCAACTCACTGACATGCGCCGCCGACAAAAAGTCATCGATAACAATATGCGGAAATGGATCGGCATTTCGATAACTCTCTCGGTAATTATCCAGCGATGCATTCAGACGCTTATAGTCAAGGACTTGACAGGACGTTGGCATCAAAATCTTTTCCGTTGTTGGGTTACTGAGGGCACGAAAGTGGATAGACGCTATTGCAATTCGGGCAATTCAACCGACGGCAGTACTTGCCAGTCGGTGGCCGAGGTTGGCAGTACTTCGCTGGCAGCTTCGGGTCGGCCTACCGAGTAGTAATACAAGGCAATCGACTTGCGGGTAATGCCCTCAGGGCACTTTAACTCGCGAGGATGACCATGAAACGAATCAGCATCGGTATTAAAAATCACACATCGTGCCGCGGTGGGCCTGATTCTTTTCACGCAGCGCGATACACCTCTGTCCCAAAGTTCAAGATGCCCCTCATAGTTGTCGTGCCAGTCTTTATTTAAATAGACGAGCACATTCACTCTGCGGTCGAGATCATAGTCGGTATGCCGAGTGAAATCGGCATGCACACCCAACACGCCACCTGGCAACACCTGATGTATACCGCCACCGCGTAGTAATGGATCGGGCAACAAATTTTTTATACCGGTCAGCCGTTCAAGAATTCGAATAAAGGTGCCGGAATTTAATTCCCATATCAACTGGCGAACGATCGCCGGCATCTCGAATTCACGCGGCAAGCCCTGTTTTTTATATTGTGCTTTATCGCCGATCGCATTTTTGGCAGAAATTTGCCGCCATTTTACGTCCGCGTCCGGTTGAGGGAACTTATTCAGTATTTGATCGACAACTTCCATACCGAGGAAATTGTCGATAATGATATGTGGGTACGGATCAGCCGCCACATAGCGCTCACCATTCTCCTTGGCGAAACTATTTAGGTCTGCGTAATTCAACAGCAAGCGGTCGGGATACGCGTCACACTCTTCGTTTAACATCTCCTTGTTTTTGTCCTTTTCGCCAAACCAGTTCTTCAAAGTTGCCTCACCGACATTATATCTGTAAATTGCATACGGCCCCACCGATGATAGACACACCGACGGACGCATATTCTAGCAGGCTAGCGTTGCTGTCGTTGCATATTGGCAAAAAGTTAGCTAATTATTCACTCGAAAAGACAACGTTTTACTAGTGTCCTGCGATACCTATGATCCCACGTTTGACCCCCTACCCCGGCACACAATTGGTAAGAAGGCGAACAGCGTTGCTGATTGTTGCGTTGCTAATCGCTCTAATTCAAGGCTGCGACAAGCAATCCAGAAAACCGAACGTTTTGGTCATTTTGCTCGACGACTTTGGCTATAACGACCTTGCTATAAACAACGGCTCAGACTCTCCGACACCCACTCTCGATAGTATTGCGGGCAGCGGCATGCGCTTTACTCGCCATTATACCGAGAGTAGCTGCTCACCCACGCGCGCTGCATTACTGACTGGGCTGTACCCAGCTCGGCTCGGGTTTCACCCCACCGGTACGGGTATCGCGCACGAAGTTGAAACCTTACCCGATGCGCTTGCGGCCAATGGCTATGTCACCCATATGATCGGTAAATGGCACGCTGGTGACGCGCATCATGAATCGCGTCCCGAATACCAGGGCTTCCAGCACTGGTTCGGTTTTATCAACCAATTGTATCTCGCCGGGCCGGATAGTAACGGCGAATATCGCAGCGCCCGCCCCACTTATCGCAACCCGTGGCTGGAAGACGAGACTGGGCAATGGCAGCAACACAAAGGCCATCTTACCGACATTTTAACGCGCAGAGCACTGCAGGTAATAAGCACGGAACAACAGCCATGGTTTATGTACCTCGCGTATT
>JBPCXM010000258.1:0-3011 GCA_051008535.1 Pseudomonadales bacterium
GGCCCAGCGGCCAGGGTTTTATCGAGCAGCAAACCATAACGATATTCAGCTTTCGCAAACCAGCGATTCACAAGCAGCGTAAAGCGCCCCTCTTCGCCGCCAACGGGCGCCACATAAGCGCTCATAATCGGCGATAAAGTCAGTGCGACCAGGCCCGAAATCAACACGGCAACGGCCAGCGTGAAGGCGAATTCTTTAAACAGCACACCGGTAAGGCCAGACAAAAAACCGATCGGCGTGTATACCGCGGCGAGGGTGATCGTCATACCGATAATTGGCGATAACAGTTGTCGCGAACTGGCAAGCGCAGCTTGGGTGCGGCTCATACCCTCTCGCATATGACGGGCGACATTTTCGACAACCACAATCGCATCGTCGACCACTAAACCAACCGACAGCACAATAGCCAACACCGTCAGCAAATTCAGCGTAAAACCCATAATGGATATGGCAGCGACCGCACCAAGTAGCGAAATCGGAATCGCCACTAGCGGCACCAATGCGGTGCGTACCGAACCCATAAATGCGACCACGACAACGCCTACCAACAACACCGTCTCGGCCAACGTGATAAAGATCTCACGCAAAGCATTGCGCATGTACAACGTAACGTCGAAGCCGACACCAATGTGTAAACCGGTGGGCAACGTGGAGTTTATTGCATCCAGCGCTTCGTATAAGCGATCGGCAATGGCAATTTCGTTGGCGCCGGGTGCCGGCCAAATAGAAATATAAACAACCGGGTCCTGTGTCAGCCTCGCTTTGACTGCCCCTTCTTCTTCGCCGAGTTCCACGCGCGCGACATCACTAACGCGAATTAGCGAATCGGCGGTCTCACGAATGACCATGCGTTCAAATTCCGCGGCATTTTGCAATGAGGTATCCACCAGCAGATCGATGCGCTGGTTGCTGTTTTCACTACGTCCGATGGTGGCGATGATATTGTTCCGCGTTAACGCCGTTTCCACGTCTTGCGCGCTGACGTTAAACATCGCCATGCGGTCGGGGTCCAGCCACACGCGCATGGCCGGCAAGCGGCCACCTTCGATGCCAACACGTTGCACGTCGGGAATTGCCGCCAGCAAAGGGTTTACCTTACGGCTGAGATAGTCCGTGACCTCGGCTCGGCTCATGCCGCCTTCAAGCAATACGTCGAGATAGAAACCGGCGTTGGGTCGGTCGGCGCGGCGTACTGTGACCGAGGGGTCTTCCGCGCCAGCAGGCAGTTCGAATCGAATTTGATCGAGGCGCGACGCTAGTTCGGCGAGTGCGTCGGTGCTATCTTCGTTGAGCTTCAACCACACCGTGACAGTGCTTAGTCCCGCCGTTGTGGTCGAGTCGATATAATCTATGCCCGGCACGGACGCCGCAACACGCTCGATGGGATCAGTAATAAATCCCTGCACCACCGACGCCGACGCGCCGACATATGGCGTAGTAATTTCCAACGAAGAGCTTTCAATTTGTGGAAACTGCAGTACCGGTATATCAAGTGCCGCACGCACACCGACCAGGGTTAGTGTGAATGATATAACAATCGCCAATACCGGACGGCGAACAAAAATATCAGTAAATTTCGGCCGCCCGCTCTCACCACGCAACACCATGTCTACTAACCCGCTGCAGGTTTTTGCAACGCCGCGACCGGTTCTTTCGCGTTCACCAGCACACCGTCGCGCAACTTGAACGCGCCGTTAGCGGCGACTCGCTCACCCGCTTGCAGGCCACTGACGACAATGACAGATTGATTTTGCTGCGGACCTAATGTCACGGCGCGCCGGCTGGCGCGTTCGGTCGCAGGGGCGTCAGGCTCGGCTGGCGTTCATACATAAACACTGGCGCCAAAAGAATCGTAGCGTACGGCTGTGGCCGGCAATCTGGCGACGGTTTGCGTTTGTCCCATGGGTACCGATACGTTCACAATGGTACCGGGATTTAGATTGGTGATCTCAGTGGCAAGCGCTCGATAACGCACATTACGCGATTGCTTATCGACCCAGGCATCGCGGGCAATAATGGTGGCCTCGATTGCTCGGTCGAGCAAACCCGGCGCGACGGCCTTTACCACGTCTCCTTTACTCAACCTGGCTTGTTGTTGCGGTAGCGTGAAATCCAGCCAAATATCTTCGCCCGTGCCCACCAGGCGCGTTATCACCGTGGCAGCGTCGAGGTACTGCCCTACTGCCAACTGGTGCAAGCCGGCCTCGGCAGCAAACGACGCACGCAAGGTTTTCTTGGCGATAATCGCGCGTAAGGCACGTTCTTCTGCCAGCGCAGCGTTACGCTGCGCTACGGCTTGATCATAAGCTTCTTTAGCAGCTGCACCGGTTTTAAGTAGTTTCTTGTTGCGAGCCAACACCAGACGCGCCAACTCCGCCTGGGCTTGTGCCGCTTCCAGCCTAGCGCGCTCTTCGCTGGTATCGAAGCGCACCAGCAGTTGACTTGCGGCTACTGTGGCGCCAGGTTCGAAGCCAACTTCAACGATACGGCCCGCCAGCTCATTGCTTAATTCAACATCTCGTGGGGCAACGACTTCGGCGGTCGCCGACACGTTAGGTCGCCACGAAACTTGTTCCACAACAGCAAGTTCGACCGCCTCCACCGGCTCTGGAAAAGACTCGGCGAAGGCAATTGCTGCCCTGATCTGCATCACCTTGAAAGCCGCCAGAGCAGCGGTAACGCAAAAACAGACCAGACCAATAATCACCCAACGACGCAACTTCACTCAATTCTCCAAATATACAGGCTACACAGATTGTAACGCAAGAACACTGCATTGCGGGTGAGTCTAATGGTTCATTGACTGCCTAGCTGGCGCTGATCTCCGGCGCAATCGAATGATCGTTGCCTGTATTAAGCGTTGCTGAGCGCCGCGAATTTTTGTAGGTGATAATCAGCATCGCCAAACGTGGTATTGATCATCATCAAACGTTTGACGTAGTGGCCGACATTGAGCTCGTCGGTCATACCCATGCCGCCGTGTAATTGGATCGCTTCGCCACCAATCAGCT
>JBPCXM010000259.1:0-2898 GCA_051008535.1 Pseudomonadales bacterium
TGAGGACTACATCATTGACTGTGGCTCCCGTCACGGTATTTTTAACTTTTCGAACATCGGCCAATGAGAAGTTAACAGCCCCGTATATCCGCCCCGCTGAAACAGCTGCGTTAAATCTTGTGCGTTCATTCTCACCCAGACGGCGGAATTGCTTGTGCTTTTCGCCCTCCCGTACCCTGAGCCAGGCTGGCACCCCTTTGCGAATAACCGCGGTGAACCGTAACGGTTGCTTCAAGTTGTTTAGGTAGGCGCGCCACAGTAGAGTGGCGTTACTGGGCGCTGCTTCGGGCTTCCAAGTATCGGCCTTCTTTCTGCTTCGATTTGGAGTGGCCGAAAGATCGTGAATGGAGTTAATAATCTCAGCTGCAGTGGCACCATCAATCGCTGCGTGATGTATCTTCAACAGCAAAGCGAAGCATCCGGGTTGCAGCCCCTCTATATTGTCAAGGCCTTTTATGACGTAGGCTTCCCACAGAGGCCGTGAGTGATCCAGTGGGCGGGTCAACAGCCGGGCACATTGAATGGACATTTGTCGCCAGTCGCCAGGTTTGGGCAGCGCGATGTGGCGAACATGGAACTCCAGATCGAAGTGCTCATCCTCGACCCAGTAGGGTTGGTCCAGGCTCATAGGCACGTTGGCTAGTTTGCGACGAAATACCGGAGAACGGTCAAGCCGCTCTTCGAATACTCGAAGAATATCTTTGAACCTGACGAACCCACCGGGTGCTGTGGCCATATCATAGATAAGCAGTGGACCGATATGCATCGTTGTGTGTGGCAGTTCCGCGTGAAGGAAGGATGCGTCCAACCCAGTCAACTGTTTCACAGTGATACTCCTCGCACATTAATCGCCAGATGGCGTTGCACGATAAGACCTAGTTATTGAAAGACCTAGGGCTAATCTGGCCGGCTAACAGTTAATTGTGGTCATTTGTTCTTCCGAGCCAGCTCATGACTAGCTGTTGTCGCCACGATAACCAACATGATTGGAGCGTGCTACGTAGTCAAGTATGCGTTAGTGACCGCATTGCAGGAGAGCTGCCGTTGAGGACGGGCCTTTTCAGGGGCTGGTTATGGCCGACAGTACGAGTAGCTGGAGCATGACATTCAGTTCTTTGTCTGGTCGCTGTACGCAACGTTGCTGACGTTCAAGGGTCGAAGCTATAAAATGGTACTCAGGGCGTGAAGCGGGCATTTACCACAGTTAGCCAGAGGATGTGTCGTCAGTGAGCAAATCAATCAGTTCCGATGTTGCCAGCTTCATGAGTGCACTGTGTATCGATTACACTGTCGTTGAATGCGAACCAGAATTCGCGGACACGAAAGTCTTTTGCGATCACTATGGCTATTCCGTCGACGAGTCCGCCAATGTTTTGCTGATTGCCTCTAAGAGGGGCGAGCCGAAGTTCGCTGCTTGCGTGGTGCTTGCCACGTGTCGCCTTGATGTGAACAAGACTGCGCGCAAAAAACTCGGAGTTTCCCGAATATCCTTCGCCAACCCAGAGCAGACGCGAGAGTTAACCGGCATGGAGCTTGGCGGCGTAACTCCATTCGGAATGCCAAAGAGAGTGCCAGTTTGGATTGATTCGCGAGTGATGGAACGTAAGACCATAATCCTTGGTGGCGGGAACCGAGCATCTAAGCTTGTTTTGTCTCCGACCATGCTGCTGAAGATTCCTAACATTGAAGTGGTTGAAAATCTGGCCTACGAGAGTTGATTCGACATCCCAAGCGGGCAAGTCTTGCATTTCTCTGGCTACGGAATATGGACATTAGTTTGTCGGTTTACAAGGTAAACGCCCACAGCAACCATTACTAGTGCCACCAGCAGCGCGACCGTCAGCGGCTCATCGAGCACCAACCATCCGGCGAGAACACCAAACAACGGCGTAAGAAACGTAAATGACGCCAGCTTGGGCCCCGGATAGTGCCGGATAAGCCAAAACCACGCTAAATAGGTGATCGAAGCGATCCAGACCATCTGATACAACAGGCTCGCAATTGCCAACGATGAAACGTTTACGATCCCCGGCTCATCCAGAGCCAATGAACCGATGGGCAATACGACTGCAGATACAGCCAATTGGTACAGTAATGTCTTGCTCGCAGAAACCTTTGAGAGTGGCCCAGCCTTTATTACGACAGTGGTTGCGCCCCAGAAAATCGCAGCTAAAGCAAGCATCGAGTCGCCGATCAGTAACTTGCTCGAAGAGAACGTTAACGATTCGCCAAAAGCGACGATGATCCCAATGAATGCAACGCCGAGTCCAACAATTTGGCCGGCTCTCAATCTTTCACCCGGAACAAAGTAGTGTGTTCCGACAGCGACAACGAACGGTGCGAGGTAAAGGAATATGACAGCGCGAGATGCTAAAGTAAATTCGAGGCCCCAGTAGATCAGCAGGAACTCGAATGCAAATAGCAAACCTGCGACGATGCCCCACCATAGAGTTCCATCACGTGCGAACAAAGTCTCGCCGCGAATGACTGCCCATAATCCAACGATAAGGGTCGCGCCAATCGATCGTATTGCAGATTGCATGACCGGAGAAATATCCGCTGCAACCAACTTTATCGCGACTTGCTGCCCGCCCCAGCTGATGCAAAGGATCAGCAACGTTGCAATCGCAATACCATCCAAGTGTTTTTGCCCCATTGGCATTGCCCGGCACATGTTGGTCAGGGTGAGAATTTGCGAGATACTAGCACCGTTTAATGAATTATCCGCAAGCAGGGCAATGGATGTCCACTACTGGCCGAGGCTGTGTGAAAACGCATTATGGAAAATTCTGACGACGAGCACAGGCACATTGTTTAGGTTTTGTTGCCGAAAATTGGAAAAGAAGCGACTCTCGTGCGCGTTTTTTCAGACCTTCGGTGGAACGATTTGCATGCTTC
>JBPCXM010000260.1:0-7245 GCA_051008535.1 Pseudomonadales bacterium
AGCTTTTGGAGTTCAGCCTACGTCGAGCCAAACCGAGACCGACCAAACCTAAACCCAGTAATGCCAGACTGCCCGGTTCCGGAACGTTCGTTGGATCGCCTTTATGGCCGTAGCCGTGAGCCCACAATTTGGAACTTCCCAGAATAAAGTCACCGCGTATCGACTTAACGGTGACATCGAGCATTCCGGTAAGGTTTAGCGAAACCAAACCGGCAAGCGACCATCCGGCATTGATATCTTGAGCACTAAAACGTGTAGCATCGCCCAAAAATCCTGGCTGATTGACTTTAACTATTTCAAACCTTCTGAATCCTTCACCTCTATCGCTACTATCATCACGAATTCCGACGTTCAGTTTATAATCGTAAACAAAGTCCCATAAAGGATCGAAGCCATCGTGTCCGATATCATGTGTAAAGGTTTTTGATTTCCCGTGCCGGATCTTTTGATCGATGTCAATACTATCGTGCCACGACATCGGAATGGCAAACGCCACGATTGGCGCCATTAGTAAACATAGTGCCAAAGCGCTAAGCTTTTTCATGGTGTAACTCCTTATTGGTAACCTAGCGGTCTAGTGAACGACTTGTGCCGCTCTACCCCTGCCGCCTAGCAGGTTTGCCTTTTGTTGATTAATTATACGAATTGCGAAGTCATGTTTAGCAACCTATGTGCCAAACAAATAAAAGCTTATATTTCAATAGACTATATTTTGAGCATCTACAGATTTGACAAAAGTGTTAAGTATTCCGACTTTTTATCGCGAACTAGTTACTTTTTGTTGAAGCCAAGCGGCATTGCGCGCCTTTTTATCGCCCATTCGTCTCAAAAAACGCGGCTCTATAGCCCTTTCGTATTATAGACGCGCGGCTTTTCCGCCGAATGGGCTTGTCAAGACAAGTTTATTGAAGTCAAATTTTATTAAAATCTGTAAAAAAACCTGACAAATTACCAATATTGTTGAGAACGGTTTTACATTTGCGTTGCCAAATGCGTCGCTATTCTTATTTAGATGCCAAATGGCGCGCAAAGACTCCTGCTCAACACAAAAACTACACAGCGGTGAGGATTGGCAAGCAATTCGGTCAAGCCACCATAAGCTGTGGTACTCTTCGCCGCGCTAAGCTGCTTGCTCTTTTGCAGCCCTAAGATGATTCGCTTTCCGAAAGTCACAATGGATCCACATTTTGTCCTCTTCCTTTACACAACGCATTAGCCAACTCAGCAGTGCGGACAATCAGGCCACGCTGCGCACGCTGCAGCGTGGCATTGAGAGAGAATGTCTGCGCGTGCAGCCGGATGGTGATATCGCACTTACGCCGCACCCAAAAGCACTCGGCGCGGCGTTAACGCACCCGCATATCACTACGGATTTTTCCGAAGCATTGCTGGAATTTATTACCCCGGTGAGTCGTAGCGTGGACGAACTACTGCGCTGGTTAACGGAAATCCATCAATGCGCATACAACCATCTGGGCGAGGAATTGCTGTGGGCAAGCAGCATGCCCTGCGTGCTGCCGAACGATGCCGATATTCCGGTTGCACAATTCGGCACATCCAATATCGCAACAATGAAAACGGTGTACCGCATCGGTCTGGGTTATCGCTATGGCAGAGCCATGCAAACCATTGCCGGCATTCATTACAATGTCTCGTTCACCGATGCGTTTTGGACACGGTATCGGCCGCTGCTACACGACTCTAGTACGCTGCAGGATTTTAAAACGAATCAATATCTGCATTTGATACGTAATTTTCGGCGTTATTCGTGGTTGCTCATTTACCTGTTTGGCGCATCTCCGGCGGTGTGCAAGTCCTTTCTCCGCGAACGCCCACACACGCTGCAGGCGTTTGACCAGTCCAGCCTCTACGCCCCGGATGGTACATCGTTGCGCATGGGCGATCTGGGCTACCAGAGCAACGCACAAGAAAGCTTGTATGTTTGCTATAACGGCCTCGCAGAATATGCCGAGACGCTTGGCAAGGCACTGACCACGCCGCATGCCGATTATGCAGCGCTAGGCACGCACAAAGATGGCGAACGCATTCAGCTGAATACCAATCTGTTGCAAATTGAAAACGAATTTTACAGCAGCATCCGCCCCAAGCGGGTTGCAAACTCAGGTGAGAAACCATTAACCGCCTTGCTTGATAGGGGCATCGAATACGTCGAAGTGCGCTGCCTGGACGTAAACCCCTACCTGCCGCTGGGCATCGATGCCGAGCAGATTCGCTTCATTGATGCGTTTATGTTGTTCTGCTTATTGGAGGATAGTGCGCCGATCGATGTCAAGGAATACGAAGAGATTATTGCAATCAGCAAAAACGTTGTTAACAACGGTCGTGCGAATGACGCCCGGGTCAAACTGGACGGCGAGTCTATGTTGTTAACTACTGCGGCAAACTCGATTTTGACCAGAGTTAAACAGTGCGCAGAGATTCTCGACGGCGCCAAGGGAACATCGCAGTTTTCAGACGCATGCGCGCAGCAGCAAGACAAACTCACAAATCCAAGCACCTTGCCAGCGGCGAAAATACTGCACGACATGCGGGAAAACGAACTAACCTATTACCGCTTTGCGATGAACCAAACGATTGCACACAAGCAATATTTTTCTGAGCATGAGCTAGCTCCCGAGCGCACGGCCTATTTTGATCAACAGGCACAAGCATCACTAGCAGAGCAGAAACGCATTGAGCAGCGAGATAGTATTTCGTTTGAAGAGTTTATGACGCAATACGACGCTCGATAGAGCGCGTGAACTATCTCGCTCACTTTCACCTTGCGCAGTCTGAACCCGCGCTAGTCGCGGGCGCCTTGCTGGGCGACTACGTGAAAGGTCCGCTTAAAGGCGTACTCCCCGCTAATGTTGAGCGTGGTATTGTGCTACACCGCAAGATTGACGCGTTTACCGACGAGTACGCGTTAACTCAGCAACTGCACACACTTTTCCCCAGCAAGTATCGCCGCTGCAGCGGTATCATGTTGGATTTGTATTTCGATCATTTGCTAGCGCGCGACTGGCACGATTATGAGCAGGAGCCTTTGACCCAATTTTCCAGTAGGGTACAGGCGAACCTGGATGATTACGAACAGTTGCTGCCAGCTGCCGCCAAGGGATTCAAGCAACGCTTACAGCAATACGATTTGCTGTCGCGCTATGCGCAACCCACCACCATCGACAGAACCCTGCAACATATTGCCGGCAAGTTGCGCGCGCCTAATCCGCTGGCGAGCGCCATGCAGCATCTTATCGCGCGCGACGAAGAACTCACCGCGGTGTTTAAGGTTTTTTATCCAGCGCTGCAGCGTTTTAGCTCTGCACAATAAAGTTGTTAAACAGCACGTCGGAGACGACCTTGTTGCCCTCTTCGTCCTGCATCACTTTTTGTACCTCTTCCAGCGCCGCGACGCGCAGTTGTTGTCGACCTTCCGCTGAGCCTACGTCTTCATCGGATTGCTGGCTGAGCAGTAGCACCAGATTGTTGCGCAAATATGGCAAGTGGCGTTCCACCAATGCGACGTCATCCAGCGTTTCAACACGCACGGAGATTTCAACTTTGATGTATTGCAGTTTCGGATTCGAGCCATAGTTAGTCACAAACGCCGGCTTCAGATCGATGTACTGTGCCTGGTTGTCTTCCGCCACACCCAGACTATGGGTCGTCGCAAGCAGCAAAAATACCGCGCAGCGGCGTAAAAATGATTGCATCGTAATCTCCTGATAAATTCTTGTCCTTCCGGTTAAGCATAGTTGATTCATATCGCGATCACTTGTTTAGCCGTCAGGTTTCGCCTAATGTAATTGTATTCGTTTCGTTAACTGTGACCTGAGCCATGCCGACACCCCGCCTACTATTCCTACTGCTGTTTTTGTTTTGCTGTGGCCTGATGGCTTACGGGTTCTATCTCGAGTACGTAGAAGGCCTAGAGCCCTGCCCTTTGTGCATGACCCAACGAGTATTTATTGTACTGTGTGGCATGCTCGGTCTGCTGGCATTCCTTCACAATCCTGCCGTGCTGGGAATCAAGGTTTACGCATTTCTTGTTCTGCTCGGCGGTCTACTGGGAGCGGGATTTGCTGGCCGGCAGCTATGGCTACAGAGTCTGCCGGCCGATCAGGTGCCGGCCTGCGGACCAAGCCTTGGATATATGTTCGAGGTATTGCCATTTACCGAAGCGCTAAAGACCTTAATGATGGGCGACGGCAACTGCGCGGAAGTCACCTGGACCTTCCTCGGCCTGAGTATGCCCGGTTGGACCTTGATTTGCTTTTCAGGGTTCGCCGTATTCGGTGTCTGGCATATGTTGCGTAAGCCAATTGGTTAGCGCGTGTATGGCGTCACAATTGAGGCGTTTTGCACACGTTTACTTGCCGACGTCGACAAGCTGACCTATGCTGGTTGGTATAACTAATATCACGGTAGCTAGCGTCAAACAAAACCAGAGCGCATAAGGAAAGGCATGCTAAATGCCCAACCCACAACCAATAGAATCAGGAAGAGTTGCACACTATGATTGAAGAATGGTTACAACAAAGACAACATCTTATTGTTTTGTACTGTTCGATCTGTGGCGTACACCAGCAAATCAACGACTCGCCAACCAAGATTCAGCGCCTGAAATCATTCTGCCAAACGCTGGTTGACTATGCCTCTGCAGGCCACTTTGAAGTCTACAAAAGGCTGCTGCACGAAGCTGAGCAAGTCAACGATGCCACTCTCGAAATCGCGGAAAAAACCCTGCCTAAAATACAAGAAACCACCGAAGTTCTGCTGGATTTTAACGACCGTTACGAAACCGAGGAATTGACGGAAGAGATGCAGGTCACCCTAGCCAAGCATCTGTCAAAACTCGGCGAAGCAATGGTAGCGCGCTTCGACTTGGAAGACGAATTGGTCGGTCTGGCGCAAAGCCCACGAACGGCGGAACGGGCCTAAACCACAACGCAGCAAAACTCACGCTAAAAGGTCAACACTGAACTACACTGTATAGCAGGGATTACTAGATTACTGTAACAGGGTTGTTACCATGCCAAACGGTCTAATCAACCACTTTAAACCAGTTATATTTGTCGCCAACTTGTTGCTGTGCGCTTGCGGCACCGACATTGCGCCAGGTGACAGCCTCGAATTTGCAAACCAAGGCGCGCACAGTGCCGCGCTTTCCAGCGATGGCCAGCGGGCGGTAATCGGCGCCATAAACCATGGCGGCAGCTTGTGGGACCTTGGCAGTAGCGCGCGCAAGTTTGATTGGAATCACACGGCTGGGGGATTTTCGACCATTGCCGCGGCCGCCTTTTCACCAAGTGCCAATTTTGCACTTAGCGCCGACGCGCAAACCCTGGTTTTATGGGACGCCGCCAGCGGCGCCGGACTGCGCTACTGGGCGGCTCCAGATCGCGTACTTAGTGTCGATCTGAGTCCCAGCGGCGAATTTGCCCTACTTGGAATGGAGAATTTCACAGCGGTTCTATTTGATGTGCGCCGCGGCGGTGTTAAACGCGTGTTCAACCACGGCAATCGTGTGCGCAGCGTCGCCCTGAGTAACGATGGCAAACTGGCCTTGTCGGGCTCGGAAGATCAAACGGCCAAACTATGGGATGTGCAATCCGGCAAACTGCTGCATACGATGCAACATGCCGAAGATGTGCGCCTCGTAGCACTGGCGCCGCAAGCCGACCTGGCGTTCAGCGTGAGCAAATACGATAAGGCAGTGTTATGGAAAACTGTCGACGGAGAAGCTGTGGGCGAACTGCCGCTGCGCAGCTTTGCGTTGCAACGCGGGCTAACATTTACTGCCGCAGTATTCTCTAACGACTCAACACAGTTGCTGACCGGTACTTCTGACCGCATCGTGCAACTCTGGGATACGCGTTCTCTGCAAGAATTACAGCGTTGGACAGTGTCCAAACGAAAGGCGTGGAAGCCAACCAGCGCGGCGATTCTGGCGTTGGCTTTCGGCACTAAACCGAATGAATACCATGCACTGGCATCAAACGGCTTTGCCCATAAGTTAAAGCGTTAGTAACGGCTTATTTGACCGCTTCTTCTTTGACAGCTTCTTCTTTGACAGCTTCCTTGTCTTTGATTTCCAGCAATTCCACTTCAAACTGCAAGGTTGAATTAGGGCCGATATCGCCGCCTGCACCACCGGGGCCATAGGCCAGATCAGCCGGAATAACCAGTTCCCACTTCGAACCCACTGGCATCAATTGCAGCGCTTCAGTCCAACCAGGTATCACTTGATCCACCCCGAATTCTGCAGGTTGGCCACGCTTGTGAGAGCTATCGAACTCTTTACCATCAAGTAAGGTGCCTTTGTAGTGCACCGACACGAGATCGTCAGCTTTGGGCTTGGCACCATCACCTTTGGTCACGACTTTGTATTGCAAGCCGCTATCAGTTGTTACGACGCCCTCTTTCTTGCCATTTTCTGCTAGAAATGCCTCGCCGGCTTCCGCATTTTTTGCGCCAGCGGCGGCCTGCTCTTCCTGCATTTTGGCCATCTGCTGTTGTTGGAAAGCCTGCATGGTTTCGGCAATTTCTTCCGGTGTCATCAGACGTTCGCTGTCATTACTGCCAGCCGTAAGACCCTCGGTGAAGGTGGCGATATCGAGCTTTATGCCGTCGGTGCGAAAACGGTCGCCGAGGCTCAGGCCCATTGCATAGCTGACTTTTTTCTCTTGCGTGTCAAGCGCAGCCGACGCGTCGTCTGCCTTCTCGGTGGTTTCGGGTTCAGCCGCTTTCTGTTCGCAAGCAGACAGGGCTAGCACGCCGGCAAACGCGACGGGCAGGAAAAAAAGTTTCATAGGGCTTCCTTAAACGGTTAGATAATAGGCAGGACGCAACGACAACGCCTGTCGTCGCTCACAACAAGCGCATATATACCATGAAGCAAAAGGAAAGTCTGTTAAATATTATGCAGAGCCTCTAAGCAATTCTATTGCGTCTCTGCGTAATCTGAAGCGTACAAATGCAAGACGCGGATCGCCGTTAATGGCCTTAGTCCTTAATTAGATACACACCAACAGTAAGCGCGGGCGACGCCGCAGTTGTGCACCTCAAGTCGAGCTCTGCGGGGCTTATAGGCGCGCCATAGAATTGCCTAGAGGCTCTCTAGTGCGCTTTGGCGAAGTTCGGCGGTTTTTTGCAGCTTTTTAGCGTCGTCGACCAGCTTTGGAATGTCTTTAACGGAGACACTAGTCGGGAATGCGAGTTTAAAACCGGGGCCACTATGGCCGC
>JBPCXM010000261.1:0-3648 GCA_051008535.1 Pseudomonadales bacterium
TCGCCGCATCCGTCGGCTTCTGCAAGCGCTACTCCCGGTATCGTGAAAGCCATCAGTAGGGTCATGAGCCTGAGGTGTCCGTAGGCTATTCGATGAACATCTTTTTGTTTTAGGCATCCTTTCATTGCTTTCTCCTAGGTACAAGTAGAAACCTCTATGCCTAGCCTTGGAAGGAAATGTATTGAAAACTACGGAATAAGTAAATTCCACTGAAGTGTTAGTACTATAGAGTTATATGATCAAGAGTCATCTTGACCACTGGTTCTCAGTTCATACCGTGAAAGACCGCAAATGGCCGGTTGCGTAGGGAATTATTGGCCTCAATCACCAGGATCGAATGACTCGTCCTGGATCATATTGCAGACAGCCCAATCGTTCATCATCGACGTGAACGACCCCATCGTTTCGTTTTGTCGCGATCAAAGCCCCAATGCCCTCAGCGACCAAGGAAGGGTAAGACTCCGTGAGGTACACATGTACTGCGGCCGCGGCGCTTCGTGCGGCAAACAAAACAATGTAGATGCGGCCAAATCGCTCAAGCGAATAGCAGACTACCCTGGTTAAAATGGCTACGGTACCGAGTGCTTTAATGTATTCGCCAGCCTCAAGCACTATTTTCCACAGGCGAGAGCGCCATCAACGCACTCGTAAAGCGTTTCGCAGTCGCAATCGAGAAGCTGTCCAAGAATTCGGTCCATGCGGCGTAGCTCTTTGATTTGTCCTCGGACCGACTGACGCTTCGCCTCTGCAAGCGATCTCCACATCCCGGAAGGACTGGGGTCTTGGTCGTAGCTCTCCAATAGCGACTTCATCTCATTGATGGAAAAACCAGCTGCTTGTGCAAGTTGCACGAAACGAAGCACGAGCACCGCCTGCGCGTCAAACTCGCGTCTTCCCGACACCCGAGACTGCCGATCGATCAGGCCTTCGCTTTCGTAGTACCTAATCGTTGATGCGGGAATACCTAACTGCTTCGAAACATCACTGATTTTCATTCCTCACCCTATTCGTTGCGGCGTCGCCAATGTCGAAATATGACCACAATCAACATGAGTAATCCAACCACTGCCGACGCAATGCCAATAATTTCAATCCAAAAAGGCGGTTTAAGCGCGTTCGCGCTGGCGGCGAGCGTGCCAACACCGAGCAGCGTCAATACCACTGGCAATTCGCAAGCCAGCAGCGCGACGACACCGAGGGCAATACCCGTAAGGCCACCTTTTCTAAGCTTCTGTTCAACCGTGGAATATGGACTAAAACGCAGAGCAACCATAATCAGTTACTCGCCCGATGCGGCTTCGGCGAACGCGTTCAGCGTGGATTGTACTCCCTCCGGCCCCTCGATTTTGAGCGTAAGCTTCTCGCCCGATGGTGAGATGGTGAATGTAAGAAACCCACAACATTGTCGTTCTAGTTCGACAAATTGCTCTATCTTCGAGCGAAGTGCTCTTAACATCGAAAACTCCAAAGCCAATTCGCGGCCGGCCAATCGGTAATCAACGACATATGGCAGCAGCAACTTGCGCATCATAGCCCGCCGTTCCCTCAATTCCGCATGCGTGAGAGAACAAGCGAGTTCGATCGAATCGTTTGTATCATCTGTCATTTATCATTGCCCCCATTGCCTAGTTGGAACAATTGTGCCACTTAAAGTCAGCTTTAAGTCAAGCCTCGATTTTTCAGGTTTTTCGAGGGTCCGTTCATGGCCGATTCTACCAGTACAAAACCTCGTTCAACGAGTCGCTTGAGTGGCGGCTATCGCTGGAAATAAGAGTCGTACGCTCTACCCTAGCTATCCGGCCGCAGCTAATCCCAACTTTTACCAGAGGTTAAGCGCGCACTGAGAAAGCTCAGCTCGGTTGGCTGTGACGGTCTAATAGACCGAATTTTCCAACGGGTAGTGCCGATAAAGAAGGGATGGTTACATTTGCCATTGCAGACTGTTTTGAGTGACTGTGTCGGCAGCGTTGGCGATGGGCAAGGCCTTGTCTATTTAATCCGTACTCATGCTATTTCTACGGATTATAGTGAAAGCACTCTGTTAATAGCGCTGATATTGTCGATGTGGCGCCCTAAGGAATGCGTGGTCTGCGCAGCCGATCAACATGTGTCAACTAAGCCAATACTGCCCTCTGAGTCGTGTGACCGTGACGAATAGCTCTAATTTAAAGATGCCTTGTAATTTATTTCAGTGGGTGTACTTCCGCAGAATCAGACTGGGGGAATATGGCCCTGAACATACAGGGCCATATTAATACCGCGCACGAACGATAGCTCGTTGCTAGTTCGCGGCGGTACTGGACACTTAGATAAAACGTAAGCCCCAATAAGCGCCAAAGCGCGTTTCCAAAGGATGACCGCCGGCGCTGCCAGTCACAACGGGTTCCTTTTTCTCGCCTGCTTCATCATCAAGATTTATGCGACCGCCTCGAATCGACTTTTGGATTTCACTGTCTATGTCATTGGCAAATGACAGATCGCGTATTGCAAAGCGATTTGCGTTCAATGCTTTGACAGCATTATCTTCAGTAGCTAAAAATTCCTTCTTTGAATCCTTCATAGTCCTACTCCTATCACAGTTAATGGGTGTGGAATCGGTGTTCCAACTGAATATACGCAGTTTGCGTACCAGAAAATGTTCGATTTTGTAACAGGGGTAATCCTATGTTTTTAATCATTTTGTTTAAGAACAGCATATCTATTAATTGTATGAACACCCAGACTGTTGGCTAGCCCCCAACATGAGTCATGCGATTACGTGGGTTGACTGACCACGCAGGCTTGCAAGTATGTTTGTAAGCGCAACGTTACAGGCGTAACGTTGCGCTTACGCATTTTGCAGTTGAATTGCCGATACTTCGATGATTCTAACTGGGGGTGTAAGTGTGGAGTGGCATCTAAATTTTTCCACAATTGGCGCCGAAAATTGATCACGACAATTTCCAGGATGGTCGGCTTATCGAGAAGATAGATCTCCGGTTGCATTACTTATCCAGTGTCAATACTGGTCAATCTTGGTCGCCAGTCCACAGTGAGGACATATGCGTCCGCACTTCTTGGAAATAGGCAAAGTAAAATCCACGTAATTTCCGCAGGTGTCTTCCATTGAACACGACGGCATGGTTCAAGCACTCCCTACACATAGAGCCCATCGGTCGCCCCGGATAAGGCGCTCGCGATGGCGAGTGTGGGATCGTCGCACTTCTTTGATGCCGAGAGTCTTCACTCAATTGCCGAGTCGAACACCATCATTACAATCGCGGTCACGCATAAGGTAGCAAGGCGCGGTATGAAAAGGAAATGCCTGCGCCAATAGCTGAGCGTTCCATTGCGCGGCGGGATGATCCGTCACATTGAAGTGAACCACTGCCCTTCGTCCTTGGTGTAGGATAACGTATATCACACGAAAGGGCGCGGCGAGCGATGCCCCCACTGTGGCTCGTGAGGATATCACTTGTTTTTCGCTATTGCGCGCCATGGTGGAAAAGCACACGGCGGAAGCCGTCGGAGATTTCCGAACCATAGTAGGATTTCAAATAAGATTCTGTCCATACGCCGAGTGCCTTAAAGGTCGTCGCGGGTGGCAACACTTTCGTTGCATACATGAGGGCCTCCCCAAGCCCTGTTGCCGCTTGGGCACGATTATTC
>JBPCXM010000262.1:0-2849 GCA_051008535.1 Pseudomonadales bacterium
TATTTCGTTTGCTTTACTGCCAAACTGCTGGGAGTTGTTTAGATGAGCACCCCGACACCCATACCAAGCGACAGTAACAGAAAGGCGATAAGCGCCCCTCCGCTAACCGGCGCATGACGGTAGCACCGCTCTGGATCCTGCCACGTGCGAACGGCAACCCACGCTGCCGGAACTAACGCCAATCCACCGAGCCAAATGCCCCTCGGCAAACCCATGAGAGGTAACAAAGCGACAATCAGGAACGCGCTGCCCTGAATAAGGGGGAGTAGCCGACTGGCGCGATAGCGGCCGAGACGCACGATCAAATTACGCTTTTGGACTTTTCGGTCCGCTTCGTAATCCGGAAATTCGTTAATCCACAGAAATGCGGCGATTAGAATGCCCAGCGGAATCGATACCAGCACGACGTCGCTGGATACTTCACCGAGTTGAATCAGGTACGCGCTGATACAAATCAGCGGCCCGTAACAGATTGCAACATCCAATTCACCCAGACCGCGATAGGCAAAGCTGCCCGGTGGACCATTATATGACCACGCTAATAACAGGCCGATAACACCAGGCCAAATGGCCAACGGCTCACGAAAGACCACAATTCCGACGCCTATGCCAATGCCAACCATGTAAAACGCAATCGCGATCGCCCAGGTCTGCGATCGGCTCAGCAGTCCATCCACCAGAACGCGCTTGCCCCCCGAGAAATCAGTACGATCTTCGTGTGCGACAGCCATGTCCGTCTCGAAATCATAAATGTCTCCAGAGGCGTTTTTTGCCACTTCAATGGCGAAAAACCCGGCGATAGTCATGACCAGCCAACCTGCATGAATTTCTCCTTGGGCAGCCGCAACACAGGCTCCAAGAAAAATAGAGGCCATTGACGCCAGCGTTATCTTGGGATCGGCCAGCCGCCAAAATCCCGCGACAAAGTTTCGATTCGTAGAGTTACCTGTTGCGGCGTCATTGATAGAGAGTGACTTCGAAGCTCGTGCCGCCATTTGCTTGGCGGTGCAGTCATTCGCACTCGTGTGGAGATCCATATGTTTGCGGAGAGCAAGTGTGGGCGACGCCTAACAGCGCGCCCGCAATCATTGCTATGAAATCATTAGTCTATGTTTAACTTCTTTCTGTTCGTCTTTTCGGTTTTTGGCAGGCTAATTTCAAGCATGCCGTCGCGAAAAGTGGCTTTGGCTTTTGCTGAGTCAACGTTAGTCGGTATCGCCAATACCCGCTCGTAGGAACCTTGTGATATTTCACGGCGGTAATAGTCTCCTTTCTCTTCCTTCTTGTCATAACCGGACTTACCTTTGATCGATACCGTTTCATCGGTGATTGAAACATCGATGTCTTTCTTGTCTACTCCTGGGAGCTCCGCTTTTATCAGCACCTTGTCGTCCTGATCGATCACGTCCACCGAAGGGACCTTCCCTTCAAATGCTGAATCAACTTTCCAATCAGAGAGCCCGCCGAGAAGCGGGTGGCGCCAGCCGCGCCGGAACATGGAATCAAACTCTCGGTCCATCTCTTCAAATGGGTTCAGCATTCTTGACGCCCAGCCTTTTTTACCTTCGTCGTGTTTGACCTTCACCGCTTCTTTACTTTTGGCCATAGTGTATTCTCCTTTGATTCTGAATAACTCTACAGCCAGTCTATGTATGTTGCATATTTTGACGTTGATCCAAATCAACAATCGGTAAGATTTAGGCACAAGATTACTGAATAAATGCATGCAAAGAATGAGCACATGCCTTTTTTGATCACGGTCACAAGCAGATGATTATAATGCCCTTACAAAACAACAACATGTTGATTGAAATTAATCTATAAGACGTTTGACTAAGATCAAGATGGTTGTGTTCCCGGCGCGCTATGCTTAACAAGCACACTAATCTATGCAAGATTGTGTGCGTAAGAGAGCTTGCAGTATGACGGAGAATGCATTTATAGAAGGCTTGAAACGTCGGGATGCGTACTCTCACCCCACGGGCGAGATTTACGTTGTTGAAACGCATATTTCCTGGATCATACTTACGGGTGAGTATGCGTATAAAATCAAGAAACCGATAAAGCTCCCCTTCCTCGATTTTTCGGCGCTTGAGTCGCGCAAGTTCTACTGTAACGAAGAGTTACGCCTTAACAGCCGGTTGGCACCCGACTTGTATTTGGATGTGGTTGGCATCTATGGTTCACACACCCAACCAAGCTTATGTGGCACTGGTGACCCGGTCGAGTACGCGGTGAAGATGCAGCAGTTCCCGGGCGACCAGCAACTCGATCTATTCCTCAAGCACAATCATCTTGAAACCAGAACTATTGATGACTTGGCCGGCTACATAGCCGGTTTTCATCAGACCAGTATGTCTGTCACTACGGGCGAGTTCGGTAGTCCCGATGCCATCGCAAAACCTGCACTTGAGAATTTCGAAGTACTCGCGACAGTACCTTTTAACGCACTAGCAACCGGCAAAGAGCGCGCCATAGAGCGATGGTGCAGGCAACAATGTAGCACGCTGAGGTCCGTCTTCGCGGCACGCAAAACGGCGGGCAAGATTCGTGAATGCCATGGCGATTTACATCTTGGCAATCTGGCCTTGGTAGGTAAAAAAATTATCGCTTTCGATTGCATAGAGTTCGACCCTGGCCTGCGCTTTATCGACGTGATGGACGAAATAGGTTTTCTGTTCATGGATTTTCTGGCCCACGATCATACGCGATCTGCTTATCAATTTTTAAATCGCTACCTGGAGATAGACGGCGACTACGCCAGTCTCGCGGTGCTCAATTTCTACGCGACGTATCGGGCCATGGTGCGCGCCAAGGTAATAGCTGTGCGTATGCAACAGGACCCGAAC
>JBPCXM010000263.1:0-3878 GCA_051008535.1 Pseudomonadales bacterium
TTTTCTGCTGAACATTGGATCGCCTGTTAATGCGCCTAAGTTGGCTGATCTGATGGGGATCGCTACTTCAAGCACTGGCCCGCAGACTAACACTAACCTGCAAAGCGACAATGACTACAATGTTGTGATCGGCAGCGGCCAGGTTGTAAACACTGGTGGTAACACCAACTGGACGACTCAAAACGCTTTCTCGAATGCTACCAACACGATCAGCAGCGTTCAGTAAGTAAGCCCCAGGGCTGCGGCCCTGCGATAGGCTAAAGCGACGGAGGCCCTCGGGCCTCCGTTTTTATTTACAGGGATGTAATGTACGTCGCGGTAGACATGGATGTCGTTAGCGACTCCTCTCAGCACGTACAATCCCCCGTTGAAGCAACACCCGAGCTCTGTCGTCTCCAATCTAACCCATCCCACTTTTATGTTAGAAAAAATCCACCAGTCTACTATCACACCACTACTGCATTACTCTGATCTTTTCTGTTCAAAAATAATAATCCTTTTAAAACAATAGGATATGAATTTGTTTCTTAATCTACAACAAACTGGCACACCACCTGCATTACCCATGGCATGAACAACACAACGTTCATCACTTATTAACCCATATATGAACCAAACTAGAGGAATACAATCATGTTGACTATCAAAGATCTGACTGCAAGCAAAGAACTCGACAGCAAAGCCATGGCTAGCGTCGCTGGTGGCACGGGCATCCCTCCTTTTGCCCTTAACCTGCTTTCGCCGCAGAACAACCCTAAGCAAGCTGACCTGCTGGGTCTTGCTTCTTCGTTCACTGGCCCTCAGTCGAACGCTAACTTCCAGAGCGACGACGACACAAACATCGTTATCGGAAGCGGCCAGGTTGTTAACTACGGCGGCAACTCAAACGCAACGTACCAATCTGCGATCTCTTTTGCTAACAACTTTTTGTCTAGCATCCAGAGCTAAGCCCGGTTAAGCTCGAAAAAAACGGAGGTCTTCGGACCTCCGTTTTTATTTACAGGGACGTAATGGTAGAAAAACGCTCCTGCATCGCCTAAGGCGCCTACTTCTGGTTTCGACACTTCCGCCATCCCTGGCGGTCGTCTGCCGCGGGCGCAGGATGCGCAGGAGCGGCGCCTTCCAGTGTGCACAGCGTAGCAATGGAAACCTGGATGCCGTTAGCGACGCCTTCCACCACGTACGGTAACTGAATACCGTGAACGACACGCTCGACTTCTACCTAACCAAGCCCACCCTGCCCGCGATCGATATGATTATACTGTTGCCACCAATCTAACCGCATTCGCTTTATGTTAGAAAAAAACCACCAGCTTATGAACAACTCAGCACTACATCATTCTGACCGGTAATATTCAAAAACAATAAATCTTTTAAATACAGCTATATAGAAGTTTATTTCACACTACCTTACAAAATGGCACACCCCCTGCTTTACCTATTGCATGAACGACGCAACGTTCATAACTTATTAACCCCTTTATTAACGAAACTATGAGGAATACAACCATGTTGACTATCAAAGATCTGACTGCAAGCAAAGAACTCGACACTAAAGAAATGGCCGGCGTGGCTGGTGGTATCGACCTTCCCGCAGGCTTCAAACTGAATATTGCATCGCCTGTCAATGCTCCTAAGCAAGCTAGCCTATTAGGTCTTGCTTCGTCTTTCACTGGCCCGCAATTGAACACCAACCTGCAGAGCGACAATGACTTCAACTCTGTTATCGGCAGCGGTCAAGTCATAAACACTGGCGGCAACGACAACATGACGTCGCAGAACGCTGAATCTGCTGCTAACAACTTTTTGTCTAGCATTCAGCTATAAGCCAATCGGGGCATTCCACCCCACAACTGGCTAACGCAACGGAGGTCTTCGGACCTCCGTTTTTTATTTACAGGGATGTAATGTACGTCCCGAGAGGCAGGAAGCCGGTAGGTACGGATCTCAGAACGCACAATGCCTCGATCGCCGCTGCCTTCCAGTGCGCACAATGAACCAATGGAAACTTGGATGCTGTTAGCCACGCCTCTCAGCACCTATGATGCCTCAATCACCACTTCTCACCAAGCACGGTATCTGAATACCTTGAACGACACGCTCGACTTCTACCCAACCAAGCCGACCTTACCCGCAATTTCTCTGTTTGTATTGTTGCTTTCAATCCACTCAGCCCACTTTTTGTGTTCGGGAAAAACCACCAGTATGCAAACAATCCAGTCTGCTGCATTTCCAGTCCGTTCTAGAAAAATAAATATTCTCTTTAAAAACAATATATTACAAATTTTTTTGATAAACAGTAGAACCTGGCACGCCGCCTGCTTTAACCATGGCATGAACACAACGTTCATAACTTATTAACCCATTTATTAATGAAATTTAGAGGAATACAATCATGTTGACTATCAAAGATCTGACTGCAAGCAAAGAACTCGACACTAAAGAAATGGCCGGCGTGGCTGGTGGTATGGGCCTTCCTGCAAGCTTCATACTGAACATTGCATCGCCTGTTAATGCACCTAAGCAAGCTAGCCTGTTGGGACTCGCTCAGTCTTACACTGGCGCTCAAATGAACACTAACTTGCAAAGTGACAATGACTTCAACGCTGTCATCGGCAGCGGCCAAGTTGTAAACACTGGCGGCAACCACAACGATACGTACCAAAACGCTTTCTCGAACGCTAACAACACGATTAGCAGCGTTCAGTAAGTCAGCCAGCCAGGGCTTCGGCCCTGCGATAGGCTAAAGCAACGGAGGCCCTAGGGCCTCCGTTTTTTATTTACAGGGACGTAATAACGTCCGGTAAGGCACGACTGCATGGACGCAGGAGGTAGAGCACCAAAAGTAGGCACTTTTAGGCGACGTCAGGAGCAGTTGCCGAGGAAGCTGGTAGGGACGCATCTCAGAACGCACAATGCCTCGATCGCTGCCTTACAGCGCGCGCAAGGTAGCAACGGAAACTTGAATGCCGTTAGCGACGCCTTCCACCACGCACGGTATCTAAATACCGTGACCCAAACCTCGCTTTTAACCAATCGCGCTCTCCTTAGCACCAACAACTCGTTTCATACTGTTGCTTTCAATCCACTCAGCCCTCTTTAATGTTCGGAAAAAACCACCAGTCTATCAATAATGCAGCACTTCACCGCTCCAAATTTCTTAATAGGAAATAATAAATCTAATAAAAACAACAAACTATAGATTTATTCCGACGAACGGTAAAAATTGGCACGCCACCTGCTGTACCTATAGCATGAACGACACAACGTTCATCACTTATTAACCGATTTATTAACGAAACTAGAGGAATACAACCATGTTGACTATTAAAGATCTGACTGCAAGCAAAGAACTCGACAGCAAAGCAATGGCTGGCGTATCAGGTGGTAATCATGAGCGCATGAGCTCTTTCGGCCCGTTTGTTCTGAACATTGCATCGCCTGTGAATGCACCTAAGCAAGCGAGCTTGCTGGGTCTGGCTGAGTCTTACACTGGCGCTCAAATGAACACCAACTTCCAAAGCGACGATGACTTCAACGCTGTCATCGGCAGCGGCCAAGTTGTAAACACAGGCGGCAACCACAACATGACTGCTCAAAACGCTTTCTCGAACGCTAACAACACGATTAGCAGCGTTCAGTAAGTAAGCCAGCCAGGGCTTAGTTCCTGCGATAGGCTAAAGCAACGGAGGCCCTCGGGCCTCCGTTTTGTTTACGGGGACGTAATGTATGCCGCGGGCGCAGGATGCGCAGGAGCGGCGCCTGCCAAAGCGCACAAGGTAGCAAGGGAAACGTGGATGCCGTTAGCGACGCCTTCCTTCCACCACGCACGGTATCTGAATACCGTGAACGACAAGCTGGACATCTGTCCAACCAAG
>JBPCXM010000264.1:0-3887 GCA_051008535.1 Pseudomonadales bacterium
GGTTTGAAGCGCGGTGCGATGACCGGGAGCTTTCCTGCCGATTCCTGATCAATGTTGATTGCACCGACGACCAGCGCAGGCTGATGCAGGAGTGTTTCGCGGTGCTTATCCAGACAATTGTGGAAACAGTGTCGGACGGGGAGGTCCTGCCCGGCCGCCTGGAGCTGTCTCATGCAAGGCCCGCCTATAGTCGTGCCTATTCAAACTACCTGCACTATCCGGTGAAATTCGGTAGCGAGCTGAACCGCTTTGTCCTGCCGGCTCACTATGCCCGTACCCGCAATGTCGCTGTTGAGGTGGACAATTATGTCGTAGCCCAGCGAATAGCGGACCAGATTCTGGAGCAGAAAACGCTTACGCCCCAAAGCACTGTCGAGCAGGTAAAGCGCTTGCTGATTTCCCGCTTGCCCTACGCGTGCTCGGCCAATGACATATCGCGTGATCTCTTCATAACCGCCAAAACCTTGTCTCGACGCCTGCAGCGGGAAGGCAGTTCGTTCCGGGCGGTAAAGGACGAAGTCCTGGCGGAATTGGCGCAGCGCTATCTGGCGGAAGGCGATGTGTCTATCGAGGCGATCTCGATGCTGCTGGGCTACAGCGAACCGGCCGCTTTCAGGCGCGCTTTCCGGCGCTGGAGCGGGGTGGCTCCCCAGGTGTTCAGGGCGGACCTGCAGAGCGTAAGCTCACAGTAAGAGACGGACGCAAATCTGCTCATGTGTCCAAAAATATCCCCCAAGTGTCTAAAAATGTCCTCACACGAGCGCCACCGGGGAGACATAATTGCCCACCTGAGTTGGGAGTGTATGACATGACAACCATCACCTTTATAGATGCCAGTGGTCGCAAAGTGGAGGCCGCCGTGGCTGGTGAAACAACACTGATGGAACTGGCGGTGGCACACGATGTTGAAGGGGTGCTGGCCGATTGTGGCGGCGCCTGTGTTTGCGCGACCTGCCACTGCCAGTTGGATGCCAACTACAGCGATACCCTGGGAGAGCCCGGCCCCGTTGAAGCCATGATGCTTGACGAATTGCTGAATGTCTCCGAGCAGAGTCGGCTGGCCTGCCAGATTGATTTGAACGCCGAGCTGGACGGGCTCGTGGTGACAATTCCCCCCGTCGAATAAGGTCCTGATCCGCAATTGAAGGAACGCACATGAGTATTCAACAAGCAGCCGTCGAACTGACTAACCCCCTGGCCTACGCCAGCCCATCACAGGTGCACGAGTTGATGGCACGTGTGCGCCAGGAGCAACCCGTTTGTTACGTGGAACCTGAGGGCTATGACCCGGTATGGCTGGTGACCAGGGTGGACGATATTCGTTATGTGGAGAGTAACCCGCAGCTGTTTCTTGCGGGGCCGCGGTCAACAATTGCCCCCAGATCTGAAGAGGACCAGGTAGAGGCTGTTGGCGAAGGGGCCACGCTGGTTCAGATGGACGGCGATACCCACCGAAAGCACAGGCAGATTACTCAGGCCTGGTTTATGCCCAAGCAGCTCAAGTCCATCGAGGGCTTTGTGGCCGAGTGCGCGAAAAATTTTGTCGACTTGATGGCGGCTAAAGCGCCCGCCTGTGATTTCGCTACGGACATCGCCTATTGGTACCCCATGCGCGTCATCATGACGCTGTTCGGTGTGCCTGAAAAAGACGATAAGCTGATAGTAGATCTTTCCCAACAACTCTTGGGTTACGCCGATGATGACATTGAGGGTAACTCCGGCATGGAAGCGATCATGAAGTTCTACGAGTTTTTCGCGCCCATCATCGAGCGATGCCGGGCGAACCCGGACGATACACTGGCCAGCGTCATAGCCAATGCCGAAGTCGATGGGGAATTGATTGGCCTTGAAGCGGTGCTCGGCTACTACCTGATCATTTGCACTGCTGGCCACGACACTACAAGCTATTCTACCGCCGGTGGCCTGCACGCCCTGATCCAGCATCCGGAACAGTTACAGATGCTGAAGGACAACCCCGACCTGATTCCCGGCGCCGTGGATGAGATGATTCGCTGGATCTCCCCGGTCAAGCACTTTGGCCGTACTGCCACCGAGGATGTGGAAGTGGGGGGACAGAAAATTGCCAAGGGTGAGTCTCTGATGTTGCTGTTTGCTTCCGGCGCCCGCGATGAAAGCACCATGGAGAACCCCGAGAAGTTCGACATCACCCGCAACAATAGTCGCAACATGGCCTTCGGTTTTGGCGCCCACAGTTGCCTCGGACGCTACCTGGCCAAAATGGAGATGGAGGCCTTCTTCCGCGAACTGCTGCCCCGGCTAAAATCCATCGAACTCGACGGCAACCCGACCTACATGGCCTCCAACATGGTAACCGGGCCCAAGACAATGCCCGTCAAGTTTGAATTTAACTAATCACTTGCAGGAGACAAGGTTCGAAACCGCGAGTGGCCTGACGCTCGCGGCAGATATGGGCGGGCCCGCGGCAGGTCAGCCAGTTATCCTGCTACACGGGGGAGGCCAGACGCGCCATTCCTGGAGCAAGGCCGTCTTTGAACTGGTGGCAGCGGGATACAGGGTGATATCTCCTGATTTGCGAGGACATGGGGAGAGCCAGTGGTGCCCCCATGGCCGTTACACGTTGGATGACTATATTGCCGATCTGGGGCTCATCATGGGTACCTTGCCTTCGGCGCCGATACTGGTGGGTGCCTCGCTGGGTGGCGTGGTCTTGCTGATCGGCCTTGGTGAACAACTATTGCCCCGCGCGCGGGCACTCGTGCTGGTGGATGTTGTGCCGCGCATGGAGGCGGCGGGTGTGCAGGAAGTGATTAACATTCCCGAAAGCCTCAGTGAGGCTGCTCATAGCAATTTAGGAGTCAAAAAGTGAAACCTTTAGAGAATCGCACAGTTGTTATCACTGGCGCACTGGGCGGGCTCGGTAGGACTGTGTGTGCAATCGCCGAATCCCAGGGAGCTCGTGTTATTCGTTTGGATATTGCCCGCGACGAGAGCTTTCCTGACTGCCATGCAGTCGATCTCACCAATGCCGAGGCGGCACGGGAGTTGATAAATAATCTCGGACCTTTCGACAGCCTGGTCAATCTCGCCGGTGGCTTTGCCATGGGTGTCGAAAGCTGGGACTCAAGTGACGAGCAGTGGGACCTCATGTTCAGTTTGAATGTGTCTACCATGCGCAATGCCATCAAGGCTGCAGTTCCAGTGTTGCTGGAGCAGCAGGACGGATGTATCGTCAATGTCGGCGCTTTTGGAGCACGTGAAGGACAGGGCTTGATGGGGGCCTACTGTGCGTCCAAGAGTGTGGTGATGCGTCTCACTGAAACTCTTGCTGAGGAACTTAAAACGAAGGGCATCAATGTCAATGCCGTATTGCCCACGGTCATTGATACACCGGCTAACCGTGCAGCGATGCCTGATAACGATCCTGCCGACTGGGTGTCGCCTGGTGACCTGGCCAGTGTTATTTGCTTTCTACTCTCGCCGGCTGCGAAAGCTGTGCATGGGGCGCTGTTGCCTGTACGTGGATTGAGTTAGTGAAAGGCCTGTTGTCTTAGTGATTTTCTACTGAAAGATTCTTCCGGGGGTATCCCTCATTGGAGTCTTATTTCTAGTGGGAGCGATATTATACGCTAAGATTTCACGGCCGTGTTTGAGGTGCCAGTGTGTTCAGTACTATCAATGCTGTGCTCACACCTACGTATCAGACTCTTTGTACTTCGGCGAGCTAGCTCTTGGGTGGGTATCAATGTAGAGTAAGAGGCAGAGCGTAGTCGCACTATTTCTCTGCCTCTTACTCTACATTAGTACCACTATAATTACTCGGCTAACCTTCTTCGCCAGCGATGTACTCCGCCAGCGGCACGCGTTGCTCTTCACCCAACTGTTCTATACCTACACGCAGGGTCTTC
>JBPCXM010000265.1:0-6641 GCA_051008535.1 Pseudomonadales bacterium
AAGCGAGCCGCCAAGGCTTTACCAATGCCGCTACCACCGCCAGTGATCACAGCTATTTTATCTTTCAATTCCATCTATGTTTCCTTGCTCGAATCAAAATCTTGGTTGAGTCTAGCTTGGTATCGACGAACTTATTCGCCGACATCGGTTTCTTTCCGCAGTGTTCGCCTCACCAGCCAGCGATTTAATAGCAAGAAAACAACTATCGCCGTGCCCCATTGGGTCAGGCAGGTCATCACACTAAACGTATCGAAAGGGTCATACCAGCTATCGGGCGCGTAGACCGTCGCCGCCTGATAGAGCCACCAGCCAAGCAACACCGTGGCGAGGGATGGAATAACCCAGGTGATCATTTTGTCCCACAGGCGCCCGGCGTTCCAATCATTGTCGACACAGTCAATCGCCGCGGCACGAAATCTTGATGCACCGTGGCGAATGATAGCGAAAGCAATAAATGCGCCCGATATCATCAGACCCACGCCCCAAACAAAATCCTGATTGGCGAAGAAGCCGAGGTTAATGGCCGACGGAATACCCAGCGTGAAACCGGCACAACATACGCCGGCAATGGCGTAGCGTCGGTCAACCCCGAAATCTACGACGATGCGCGTGACCAACTCGATCATCGCGATCATCGAGCTGAATGCAGCGAACGCCAAGCCGAGGAAAAATAGTATGGCGAAAAAGTTTCCGGCCGGCATTTTCGCGAACAACTGAGGCATCCATATAAAAGTGAGACCCGTTGCGGCCGGACCGCTAGTCTTCATAATATTCAGCACTTCGGATTTGCTCATTTCCGCGCCTAGCACCGCAAAGACGGTACCGAAGATAATCATTGCCGCAATCAACGAAACGAGATTGTTACCGACACCGGTAATGATGGCGTTCTTGACGATGCCGTGCCTCGCCTGCATATAGGCGCCATAGGTAAGAATAAGGCCCCAGCCGGCGCCGGTGTCCCAGGCGTTTTGGGTCAGCGCCTCGAGCCAGATCGTCGGTTTTTTTAATGTTGCCCAATCCGGCGTGAATAGAAAGGCGATGCCATCCCATGCGCCATCAAGCGTCACAGTGCGCACCAGCGCTGTCAGCACGATAAGAAGTAACACCGGGATTAGAATCATGTTAACTTTTTCGATGGAGCGCACACCCTTCCATACTGCTAGGGCGCCCAAGCCCATGGCAAGGGCGTGGAACGCGAGTGGGAAATAGCCGCCCTGAAAGCCTTCCCACACCGTTAGAGCAGACACTGAGTCTAGCGGCAGCGGGCTGCTTATCATCTTCAGGAAATAGTAGATACACCAGCCGGTGACGACTGAGTAATAGAACATGATTGCCGCGGCGACGAAACCCACAAACGCCCCCATCCATGTGTAACGCGGCCCAGCAATTTTTGCGAAACTACCGACGACTCCAAGGCGGCCTTTGCGGCCCATTGCGTATTCCGCAATGATCAATGGCACGCTCCATAGCAGCAGAAATACTATCCAGGCCACGAGAAATGCACCGGCGCCATCGTCGCCGCTGTTTTGCGCCGCAATGCGAGGAAAACGCCATATGTTGCCGGTGCCAACGGCAATGCCAAGCACGCTCAGTAGTAGCGCCAGTCGGGATGAGAAGCGTTGTTCTTTTTGTTCGCTCATTACGACAGGAACCCGTGTTATTGCTCTATCAATGGCAACATTGATTACGCAGAATAGGTTATTTTAAAACAAAAGGCGAAATGTTGGAGATACACTACACTAGCTACTCTGGAAAAGTCTTGTCCGGCGGGCGGGTCCGAAAAGGCGCAAACCTTGCGCGCGCCGTGGCTAGTTCCGCTTTCATTTGCGTGACAATCTTTGGATAGCGATTAGCGTAACTGTACTGCTCACCGCCGGCAGGGCCAGCCTCAAACAAAAGATCGTAAGACGATTGAAAGCCGTCGAGTTGATCGAATTTCTCGAAAGCGCCAAGCGAGCGCCGATAGTAAGTGTGCGTTAGAAATTTCCAGCGCTGTGTCCGCAAGCCAATAAGTTCTTCGTTATTGAAGAAATAAAGATACTGGTGCGTGCTTTCGCGTTCACCACGGAACATCGGCAGCAGGCTGCGACCGTCCACTGGATTGCCATCGGGCACGACGCCCAGCACGTCGGCGACCGTTGGTAGAATATCGATATTCATCGTCATAGCAGCCAAACTACCGCGTGCTGAGAGGCCTTGCGGCCAGCTTGCAACTAGGGGAACGCGATACGCACCCTCCCAACCCGATCCTTTGCCGCCTTTGAGGCCGGCCACACCGCCTTCGAAAAAAGGCCCGTTGTCACTGGTGACGATGATCAAGGTGTTCTCATACAAGCCTTGATCCCGCAACGCTTTAACGATTGTTCCTACGCTGGCGTCCAGCTCTTCAATCACATCACCGTAAAGGCCGGCGTCGGACTGGCCAGCAAACTGCTCAGATGTGTACAGTGGGATATGCGGCATAGTATGTGATACAAAAAGTAGAAAACTCTGTTGCGAATACTTGCGAATGAATTGAACGGCCTCTTTGGTATAGCGTGCTGTGAGCGACGCTTGATCAACCGGCTGCTCAATTTTTTTCTCACTACGGTAAAGCGCAAAATTTGGCATGTCATTGCTGTGCGGTACGCCGTAAAAGAAATCGAATCCATGCTTAAGTGGCAGGTGTTGAGGAAATTCACCCAGATGCCATTTACCAATCAGCATTGTGGTGTATCCGGCCCGCTTGGCAAGATCAGCCAGCGTTTCCTCTTCAACCGGCAAGCCGTGCTTGTCGGAGGCACGCACGACGTCATACCCCAACCCAGTGCGAATCGGATAGCGCCCGGTCATTAAACCTGCGCGCGACGGGGTACAGATATTCGCGCTGGCATGGAACTGAGTAAGATTTACGCCCGCTGCCGCAATTGCGTCAATGTTGGGCGTCTTAATCTTTGTTGCGCCGTTCGCACCGATATCGCCAAACCCCATATCGTCAGCAAGAATGATGACGATGTTTGGACTGGAGTCTTGTACGTTATCAATGCGCGCATTTCCAAAAGCGCAAGCAGCAATCAATAGCGTGAACAACAGCGCCAAAATCCGCAGCCTCTTCACTTCAGCTTTCCCTGCAAGGAGGCCAATCAGAGATGCAACAAGAACCTCAACTAAAGCACTCACCCTTCTCTGCCAGATCAACCAAATACTGGCTGGGTTGCCAGAATTCATCGCCACTTGCTTGCTGATAGTGGCGAAGTTTCTCTACCACCTTGTCAAGGCCAAGGCTGTTTGCATAATGCATGGGGCCACCGCGGTATACCGGCCAGCCATAGCCATAAACGTAGACCACATCGATATCACTGGCGCGGATGGCAATGCCCTCGTCGAGAATCTTGGCGCCCTCATTGATCATCGGCAGGATACAGCGGTCGAGAATCTCTTCATCTGAAATCTCGCGTTGGGTGACGCCGGCTTTAGTGGCGAATTCGGCAAACAGCTCCTGCACTACTGGCGCAGGTGTAGGGTTGCGATTCTCGTCGTAGTCGTAAAAGCCAGCGCCATTTTTTTGCCCACGGCGATCCATTTCGCAGAGCCGATCCTTGACGGTCGCGCCGTTTGAGGTTTCAGCGTTCCAGCCAATATCTAGGCCCGCAAGATCAGCCATCTGAAAAGCGCCCATGGGAAAACCAAAGTCGTACAATACTTTGTCAATCTGGTGTGTTGGCGCTCCCTCCAACGCCAATTGATCGGCCTGATACTGGCGGAAGAACAGAATGCGGTTGCCCACAAAGCCGTAACATACGCCAACCAGTACCGCCGTCTTGCGGATGCGCTTGGCAAGCGACATGCTGGTCTTGATCACTTCCATTGAAGTTTTGTCGCCGCGCACGACTTCCAGCAGTTTCATCACATTGGCCGGCGAGAAAAAGTGCAGGCCAATCACGGATTCCGGGCGCTGGGTGACCGCTGCGATTTCGTTGATATCGAGAGCGGAGGTGTTCGAAGCAAGGACCGCCCCTTGTTTGACGATAGCATCCAGCCGCGTGAAGATATCTTTCTTCACCGCCATATCTTCAAACACAGCTTCGATAATCAAGTCACAATCAGCCAAGTCGTTGAGATCCAAAGAACCGGTGATTAAGCCACAGCGTTGTTCAACGTCGGCTTCGCTGATGCGGCCCTTACGCGCAGTATTTTCATAGTTCTTACGAATAATTCCGAGACCACGATCCAGCGCTTCCTGCTTTACTTCGACGATAGTCACCGGTATGCCCACGTTGACCATGTTCATGGCAATGCCACCGCCCATGGTACCGGAACCGATCACGCCAACTTTGGCTATTGGTATCTCCGGTGTGTCTTTGGGAACGTCGGGGATTTTTCCCGCCTGCCGCTCGGCAAAGAAGAAATATTGCTGCGCGGCGGATTGCGGGCCGGTTATCAGCTCCATAAACAGCTTGCTTTCAGTTTTCATCCCTTCATCAAAGGGCTGGTTAACGGCCGCTTCAATACAGCGGATGTTGTACTCGGGTGCGATAAGACCCCGCGTCTTGCGCGCGATGGTTTTACGAAACTGATTGAACAGTTCGGGGTTGGCGCGGGCACTCTGTAGTTTGTCATCGCGATCGCGGATGCGCTGCAACCCACTGCCCTGCACCATCTTATCCTTGGCAAAGGCCAGTGCGCCCTCCCGTAGGTCACCGTCAACGATGCGATCGATCAGGCCGGCTGCCAATGCTTCTGCAGCGCTGATAGGAACACCTGAGGTGACCATCTGCAACGCATTCTCGGCACCGACTACACGTGGCAGCCGCTGGGTTCCGCCTCCTCCAGGCAAAAGACCGAGGTTAACTTCGGGCAGCCCTAATTTCGCGCTGGCAACAGCAACGCGAAAATGACAGCATAATGCCGTCTCCAGCCCGCCGCCCAGGGCGGTGCCATGAATGGCTGCCACAATGGGTTTGCTGGCATTGTCCATGTCTTCCAGTACCGAAGGCAAACCGGGCTCGGCCATACCGCTGGTAAATTCGGTAATGTCGGCACCGGCGATGAAGGTGCGACCCTTACAGTGAACAAGGATTGCTAGCACGGCATCGTCAGCCAGTGCTTTTGCGACACCGTTTTGCAATCCTTCCCGCACGCCCTGGCTGAGGGCGTTCACCGGAGGGTTATCCAAGGTGAGCACTGCCACGCCATCTTCAAATTCATAGTCGACCATTGTTGTCAGTTGTACCAAGTCAATTCTCCTGCTGTATTTTGATGAATTTGCTAACCTGCGTCGGAAGGATCTAAATTCTCCTGCAATTCCCGCTTCACAAACTTGCCACTGGCATTACGCGGCAGCTGTTCATTGAGAATCCAGATATACCGTGGAGCCTTGAAAGCCGCAATTTTGGTTTTGCAAAACGCGCGTATATCTTCCGCCGTGGGATGGGTATTCGGTGCCGGGAAAATCGCCGCGCCCACTTCTTCGCCAAGACGCTCGTCTGGCACTGAAAATACTGCACATTCGGCAACATCGTCGTGCTTATACAGCGCCACCTCAACCTCGGAGCAATACACATTTTCACCGCCGCGCAGCACCATATCCTTGGCGCGGTCGACCAAGTAAATGAAATTATCTTCGTCCATGAAACCGATGTCGCCGGTATGCAGCCAACCATCAACAATAGTTTCCGCGGTGGCTTCGGGTCGATTCAGGTAGCCCTTGATCACTTGTGGACTGCGCAGGCAGATTTCTCCGGTTTCGCCTACCGGTAGTTCATTGCCCGCTTCGTCTACGCACTTCACATCGTAGATAGGTATTACCAAGCCTGCGCTATTGGGCTTGCTCTTCAGGTAGATACCGGATGAAGCACCGACCATGCCGCAGGTTTCGGTCAAGCCATAACCCTGGGCAGCCGCCGCACCCTCTCCGCTCTTGTCGATCTTATCGATCAGGTCCGGTTGCACGGCCGCACCACCGCCGCCCAATGCCAGCAGCGACGAGGTATCACGGCTGGCAAAATCCGGGTGGCTGATGATTTCTCGGCTCATCGTCGGCACCCCGCTAAAAGTTGTGATTTTCTCCTCCTCGATGATGCGTAATGCTTCACCGGCATCCCACTTGTACATATGCACCAGTTTGCCGCCGGCCAGAGTCATGGTTTGTGCGAGGCAATTGTTGGCGGTAACGTGAAATAGCGGGGTAGCGACAATCGACGACATCTGCGGCGCGCCCGGCGCCATTGGGTCGGGTGGCGTGGTCCCCTTGACTTTAGCCTCAGCCGCTGCCGACGCCAGATTAATAAACATCAAGCTGAACAGGTTGTTGACGCAGCCGCGATGGGTTAGCTGAGCCCCCTTGGGGTAACCCGTGGTGCCAGAGGTATAAAAGATGCAGGCGTCATCGTCCGGGTCAATAGTCACTTCCGGCATCACTGGCTCGGCCGCCAGCATACTGCTCCACGGTGAGGCCCAGGCAGGCACTTCATCAACCCGCACGGTTACCACCTGCAGATCAGGAAACTCTTCTCTGATCTCGTTAAACCGCTCCAGGCGTTCGCGATCACAAATCAATAGTTTAGTCTCGGAATCCTTCAGGCCATATTTCAATTCTTCTGCAACCCACCAGGCATTCACACCCACCGGCACCGCACCCATGCTCACCACGGCCCAGTAAG
>JBPCXM010000266.1:0-12867 GCA_051008535.1 Pseudomonadales bacterium
GGCAATATCCACCTCCGGTACCGTCGACAGCCATCTTCAGCCGCGGTGATGGCGTTGCGAATTGGGATTTTTGCGTCGATCAATTGGACGGCAAACAGACCGAAAACATCGGAGTGCCAACAAGCCACTTGGGCATGGGTGGTAACCCGCTCGTCATGCTGTTACTTGCCAATCGATTACACGGCCATAAGGAAAAGTGGCAACCCTTTCAGTTCAAAGGCTGGCAGCGCTATTGCTATGCCTCCGAGCAGGGAAATAGGCAGCCCTATCCTGCGGACTGATAGGGGAGCATCGAAGAGTCGGTGGGCTGAGGGAGAGCATCATAAATGCCGGGGCGCGGATGGAGGGAGTTTGATCCTAAATTTCGTTACGCTTTACCTTCAGGGTCGGCGTCACGATCGAGCGTTTGCTGCTCGTTGTAGCAATGCGCAGACCTCGGCGTCGGAAGTCTGATCAAAATTTCGGTACCAGCTGCCTACAGCATAATACGGTTCCGGCGTTGCCAGGCAAACGATTTGGTCAACCTCGCGGGCGATAATTTGATGCGTATCAGCTGCTGCTGTGGGAGCTGCCACGACCAACCAGGCTGGTTTTTGCTGATTGATTGCCGCCACGGCTACCCGCATTGTGGCGCCAGTGGCTATGCCGTCGTCGACCAGAATGACAGTCCTTTCCGCGATTGGGTAGGGTGCGCGATCACCGCGGTAAACGTACTCACGGCGGCAAAGTTCTTGTCTTTCCTGTTCAATTTCGCGATCGATCGCCTGCTGGCTAATGTCCAGTTGAAGCACAATACTCTTGTTCATCACAATATTGTCGCCGGACGCGATAGCGCCCATCGCGAGTTCCGGGTAGCCGGGGGTTCCCAGCTTGCGCACCAGCATGACATCCAGCGGCACTCGTAAATAATCCGCAATTTCAAACGCGACTGGCACACCACCGCGCGGCAGGGCCAGAACGAGAACATTATCGCGTTCGGCGAAGTCCGCAAGCTCTTCCGCCAGCGCTTTGCCGGCAGCAGTTCGGTCATCAAACAGTGGTGTTCCAAACATGCGAATCAAATCTTCACAAATATATGCGCATACCAACATCACGCCTAGCCAGCGATTACCATAACCCTACATTGCTTCCCGTAATTTGATTTGGGTCAATTAGTCGACCGCTACTTACTGTTGCCTACCCGAAAAAGTTTCAACGCCAACTGCGGTAAACGCCAAAATGCACGGCTCATTACATTGGTACCTTGAACTGCCCTACTCTTCCAGTGCTTTCCAACTTTTATAGGAGGCCGTGTGAATGCCCATTTCTAGATTTCGCATAAGGCTGTCGCTATTGGGTAGCAATACCCCACCGTATCAGACCACTGGCGGGTAGCCCGATGGTGCTGGTAAACTGGTCGTCTACAACAGTTGGATCGAGCCTCACAGCTAATTGTAGAATGAAATTTTCAGCGGGCTGTGAGGTGTCAATCCTGCAAATAGGGACCAACTGAGGGTAAGGACGATGAGTGACACTCCTATTCTGGTGCTGAGTGAGCAACTCGTTAGCAAAACTAGCGACATTGTCGAGCGGCGGAAACAAATTGAAGAGTTGTTGGAGAAAGCCGAGGATCTAAAGACTGAGGTTAATGCGGACATCTACGAGCGCGTAGCCGATGACTACAAGACGCGCTTGGCAGATATCGCAGTCGAGTATCATCCACTGCGTGACGAGATGATCTCTGATCTGCAATGCATTCGTAATGAGGAGAGCAGGCTCCGCAATGAGCTCGGTGAGATCAATGATATGCTCGAGGAAATCCGCTTTCGTGCCAAGGTAGGTGAATTCTCGGAGGAAGAGTTGCGGCAGAAAGAAGAAGAGAGCAAAGGCGATGCAGGCCAGCTAGAACGCCAAATTGCAACTATTGAAAAAACCTTCGAAACCGCTAGCGAGTTGTTGGGCTCTGATATAGATAAAATTGCAGCTGCTGCAGAGGTCGAGCAGCAGTCGAAACCCGCTGATGAATCCGAATCCCAGCCGGTTTCTGATGCGGTGGACGACGGGTCGGGATCGGTCGAGAACAAGCTGCAGGACAGCGCGGGTGGCAGCCAGAACTCTATGTCGGATGAAGCCGCAGTACAAGTGATACACGAACTTGCAGAAGAAGAACAAGCAGAACCTCCTCTGCTCAAAGAGGTAGCCAGGGAAGCGGTCTCGTCACTTCCTGAGCCCGTAGTAGAAGACCAGATGTTTCCAAACGCCGGGCTTGGTGGCGATACGGTGTTCTTAAACGCCCCGGCGGCTGCTATGTCACCGGTCAATGATCGTAATGACGATCAATTGCAGACCGCTGTGTTAATCTGCAGCAAGCCAGCCGGAAATCAGTGGCACATTCATGCGCAAGGACTGGTACTGGGCCGTAGTGACAGTTGTGACGTGATGATTGCAGGAAGAAGCGTTTCAAGGCGCCACGCCATCATCCAAGCGTCAGATGGCAACTTCTTTGTTGAAGATGTGTCAAGCGGAGGAGGTGTCGAAGTGAATAGCAAGCGCGTGGAAAAAAAGCAGCAGCTCAACTCAGGAGACAAGATCGAAGTGGGCGCGGATGTTTTCGTTTTCGAAGTCCAGTAGTGAGAGCTACGCCGATGCTGCTCTTCGCGCGGTACTGGCAAGTTGTGCGCCACGAGGCGCACAATTTGGCAATACCCACCTACTGCCAGGGTGACTATAAATTTATTTGCCTCGCCATTTTGCGATTAAATATGGTCAGTGCGGGTATGGGCATCGTAGCGGCCGTCAATAAACAACACCGAGCACAGACGTAACTAGCACCAGAACTTAACAGAAAGCGTATGCAGGAAACGATCTCCTTAGGCTGGCCCATGCAACCCAGTGGTGTGGCATCCAACAAGCCTTGCATAACCGGCGCCATGTCGGGGTCGTCAAGCAGAGATGTGATATCCAAAACCATAAATAGGCACCGCCTAAATCGGAGAACCACAATGAGAATATACGCAAAAGCAGTAATGATAGGGATAACCGTTTTGATGATCGCCTGCAGCGGCTCGGATCGCCCAGCGGGTTCGATCGAAGGGCAGGCACGCACGGATGCGTCGGTGCAAGCGCAAGTCAAACGACAGACCACTGGAAAAACCGCGCTGGACCACATGGCAAAAGCGCCGCGCGCCCTGCCCGAGAAGCAAATTCTGTTTGGTGATTTGCACGTGCACACCACCTACTCGCCCGACGCTTTCGCCGTCGAGCTACCTATGATGGCACAACAGGGGATTCATACGCCGGCGGATGCCTGTGATTACGCGCGTTACTGTGCCAACCTCGACTTCTTCAGTATCGACGATCATGCCGAAGGCCTAACCCCCGCGCATTGGGAAGAAACCAAAAAAAGTGTACGCCAATGCAATGCGCTGGCGGGCGATACGACGAATCAAGACGTGATTCCTTTTATCGGCTGGGAGTGGACCCAAGTTGGCTTAACACCGGATAAACACTGGGGTCACAAGAACGTGATCTTCCAGGGCTTGGATGACGATCAGCTACCCACCCGACCGATCAGTTCGCGGCCTGACGATGGCGGAATCGGACTGTTCAACAACCTCTATCAGGCCACCAAGGCCAAGTGGCTGGACCCCATGGGATGGAAAGACTATGCCGATCTCGAATGGATGCTGGATCAAATCGTCAACATACCGCTGTGCCCCAAAGGCGTGCCTAGCCGCGACTTGCCAGCGGATTGTCACGAGAACGCACCCGAGCCGGCCGATCTATATGCCAAATTGAACGAGTGGGGCTTCGACAACCTGGTGATTCCCCACGGTAATACCTGGGGTATGTACACCCCGCCGACCGCGACATGGGACAAAGCGCTGAATGCCAAACAGCACGACCCCGATAAGCAGCGCTTGCTCGAAATCATGTCTGGGCACGGTAACAGTGAGGAGTATCGACCGTACGATAGAGTGGCCGTTAAGGATGGCAATAGGGTCTGTCCCGAACCGTCGAATGACTTCCTGCCTTGCTGCTGGCAGGCGGGTGAAATTATGCGCGGTCGGTGCGGCGATCTGCCGGGCGACGAATGCGAGGCCAGAGTGCAGCAGGCGCGCCAGTTTGCGGTCGAGGCGCATGCAAGCTACGCGCAAGTATTTCCCGACGCCGAACCTGAAGAGTGGTTGAACTGCGGCCAATGCGAAGATTGTTTTAAACCATCCTTCGGCATGGTACCCAAGGAGACGGCCCAATACGCGATGGCGTTGTCTAACTTTGAGGATGCCGATGCGAGTGGCAAGCCGTTGCGTTTTCGCTATGGCTTTATTGGTTCCACAGACGATCATACATCGCGTCCCGGCACCGGCTATAAACAATACGAGCGGCGTAAAATGACGTTCGCATCCGGCGTGCGGTCGAAAATGATCGGTGATTTAACCGCCGGTAAAATGGATGACCCGCAACAGCCCGAAAAGGTCACCACAGAGTATCCCATACCCGATGCCTTCCGTGCGCAAAGTTTTACCTACCCCGGCGGCATCGTCGCCGCGCATGCCACTAATCGCAGCCGCGCCGCTGTGTGGCAGGCGCTAAAGAGCAAGGAAGTGTATGGCACCAGCGGGCCGCGAATGTTGCTATGGTTTGATGTTTTAAACAGCCCGAAAGGCAGGCAGCCGATGGGAGCGGAACTTGAACTGAGTGAAAATCCGCGCTTCGAAGTGCGGGCCGCCGGCGCCTTCAAACAAAAGCCTGGCTGCCCTGCCGACAGCGTCAGTGCCCTATCGAAAGAACGGCTAGACTATTTATGCGTGGGAGAGTGCTACAACCCGGGCGACACGCGTCACCCTATTGTTGCGATCGAAGTAATACGCATTCGACCGCAAGCAAGCCAAGGCGAAGACGTTGGTCCGCTAATAGAGGATGTATGGAAGCGATTTGACTGCGAGCCGAATGCGAACGGCTGCGTGGTACAATTTGAAGACAAGGAATTCCTTACATCGAAACGCGACACGCTGTATTACGTGCGCGCGTTGCAAGAGGAAACGCCCGCCATTAATGGCGGTTTGATGCGCACCGAATTTGATGCGAACGGCAAGCCCATCAAGGTCGATATCTGTCACGGCGATTACCGTACCGATTTCGACGATGAATGTCTGGCGCCAGTCAATGAGCGCGCCTGGTCTTCACCTATATTTATTGATCAGGCACGTGCAAATGACAATGCTCAGAATACATCGAAATCTTGATACGACCTGATTAACGTCGTATGTGGCCACTTCCGCAACCGCTCAGTAGGGATTAGTCAGCATGTCGAACTCAACAGCATCCATTGTTCATCGAGAAGTCATTGAGCTGCAAGCCTCGCCACCTCAGGTTCGCGAGTTTATTATGACTCCGCAACGCATCCTAGATTATTATCCATCAGCGATTGAAGGCCACACGATTATTCCATGCCAGGCAATCGTCTGCAGGGGAAAATCCGGCGTTTCCCTGCTCGAAGTTATCACTGAGGAAACCACTGACCAGTGCGTCGTGGTCAAGGTCACAACGGCGACCAAACTCGATCCGCCGTATAGCGCCGATCGCATTAAAGCTGCCGCATTCTTCACGATGATCGAAGACTGGGCGCTGGAAGAGACACCCAGTGGCACAAGGCTTACCAAGACGTGGCGTGAAATACAGAAGAAAAAACTCAAGCTGATTCCCATCGCCTTGATCACACGTTTCAGCGCGAAAAGTGAATCTGAAAAATTACGCGTGAGCTGGAACAAGGCGTCTCAGTAGGCCAAACAGTTCCCCTAAGTGGTATCATATCTAATTTGGCACGGCTTGATAGTCGACGTAAATGGGAGATGACCAGGCACGCTCGGCGTCCGGCGACAGGCAATCGTCGGAGGACTCGGTACGATAGTCACCATAACAGGGATTGACTTTGATGCACTGACCATTGGCATCGTACTCGCAGCGTAATTGACCGCCATTTACGGAAGGTGATGGTGCCTGTATGGCACGGGCATAATACAGCGCATTGCGCCCATCCTGCGTAAAGTCAGGGTCTTCAAATTCAACTGTACAGCCTGCTGGGTTGGGTTCACAGTCGAAGCTGCGCCAGGGGTCTTCAATAAGTTGCGCTACGTCCTCACTAGGCGAAGCCTGTGGTTGAATGCGTACAATCTCTATGCGGCTGATGCGTTTGCGTTCATCTGACGGGTGATAGCACTCGTTGCGGCACAGTGCTTGTAGCCGGTCGGCGCCTAGGCTCTCAGACGCATAATCCGGGCAACCGGGTTTTTGTTTAAAGGCGCCAGCCGCTGTTGCCCGAAAGCGTGGATTTTCACCCTGCACGGTTTCTGACCCCATGGGCGCAATGGTTTCATCAGGCTGCAGCAAGTCGAACCAGAGCAGAATTCGGTCACCGGATGTCGCATACACTTCCTTTTGTTTCAGGCCGTTCCAGATGGCTTCTCTATGGCGGCCCTCGCTGTGCACCGCAACCAGTCCCCCGGTCATAAAGAAGGAAGCCTGGCGTTCCATATTGCGTAGATTATTCAAATTGATTTTTTCCGTGCGATCGAAGGGCACCGAATATGCTACCGGCTCCCGGTTGTCACCGGCCGCGGGGCCCAGAGAGCGTTCTTTTAATGGTCCGTTGACTTCGGTCATTGCGCGTCGCTCCAACTCCTTGTAGCCGGTTCCGCCACGCCCACGATGGTTATCGCTGGATCCCATCAGGCCGAAGCGATAGCGCAGCGGATTAGCCGGATCATCGAAATTGGTAATCGCCAGCGCATACTGCGCCGTGGTGCCTGGGCGATGGTCCATTGCCGGGTTATAGCAATCGTCGCACTGGCCGCAGTTAAGCCAATCGGTCACTTGTTGTCCCGGCACAGTTAAATGGCCGGATATTCCTGCATCGACATAATGTTTCCGCGCTGTGACCTCGCGTGCCTGACATTCTTCTGCGTCTTCACCGGCGGTATCGCAGCGCTCGCGGATGATTTCACCGGCGCGCCAGCAGCAGGGCAGAAAGCCCGCGCTGGGCTCAGGGCAGAATTCGTTGCCGGCGTCATCTATGCTGACTGCTTGCCAGTTGCGGTATTCTTCTGAATTTCCGTGCCCGGAATACACTTCAAACAGAGTCTGCGTGTCCTGATTGTGATGTTTGCGGTTGAGTTGCTTGTCAAACGTCGTTGCCGGCGGCGTGTTCATGCCCCAAGCATTGCCATGCGGAATAACGATATTATCGAAACCCCACTGGTCCAACTTGGTAAATAGCTCCTGAGGGTTATCCGCTACCTCCAGGCAATCTTCCGGCAACTCCCGCGCATCTACCCCTTTGGGGCAGACCGGCGTATCAGCAATTTCCTGATAGTAGCGATTGATACTCAAGTAATAGTCACGATTGCCAAAATCCATCAGGCCTAACATTATCTGAGCGCCACGCCCTACCGGAGAAGTGCCCAACTGTTCGCGCGGTGCCGCGATTGATCGCGTGGGGACTTTACCTTCCTCGGTATCCAGGAAGATGACGTTTTTATGCCCGTAGTGCTTGTTGCGATCCGGATTCACCTGGCTCCATTCCCAACCCAAAAATGCAACCGTATCTGGATTGGCGGGGTCTGAAATGACGTCATTGCATTGACGAATCGACTCGCGGGTTTCCAGCCAGCGTTGTGGTGTGATGCCCTCGGCATGATCGTTAATACTCCAGAAATCGAGCGCAGAACAGAACCGCGCAAAATCACAGGCATCCGCCGGCGGGTGCAAGCCGTCACCACCTTGCAGGGGCATGGCCGTAATAAAGGCATCCGGCGAAAACGTGGTATGCACATGCAAATCGCCAAACAGAATCTGTTTGCTTGATGTGGTCGGCAGTTGGGTTCGCGCCACTGCCTGACGCTGTGCCTTGTCGGCACTAGCCGTATTTGGCGCTGCGGTGGCAGTCACCTCGCCAGGGCCTTGATGTTTTCCACAACCGGCCAGGCTGATCATCAGAATCGCAATTGTCAGCTGGCTACCTATCACGCGGTTTGCGATTTTCATGGGCTACTGTCAACCTAACGCCTTTTCACTCAGAATACCGGAATGACAAAGAAATTTACAGCTTACAAAAGCCGTCGATTACCCAAAGTGGTGATCAGTCATGCCGTTTGGATGTACTACCGAGAGAGAAATATGCGGCTCCTGAAATCACCTTGCGGAGAAACACGATGAGTACAGCGAAGCGAATAAAAAAAACAATTTCAGGGCTATTACTGCTAGGTACACTCTCGTCCACTGTACCCCAATTTGTTTTCGCTCAGGCACTGCCTTTTGACCGCACCGAAGAAAGAGAGCCCTGCGCCGATTATGATGTATTAAAACGACCGATGTTTGGCGACTTGCACGTGCATACCAGTTACTCGCATGATTCCTATACCTCCAAGCAACGCAATGACCCCTGGGCCGCATACCGCTATGCCAAGGGTGAAGCGATTACTTTGCCCAACCAGCATGGCGATCAGACAGTTATCGCGCGTATACAGCGGCCAATGGATTTCACGGCTGTTACCGATCACGCAGAACATCTCGGCCTGCTCAATCTGTGCACCCAGGACCCCTGGAAGTTGGGTTACTGGTGGCCCCACTGCATTATGACGCGTTCCAACAATATGTGGTTGCAGTTGTTTGCGGTAAACCGGTACGGCATGTTGGGCGGCGCGACAGAAGCCGGTCATCAGCAGTCTATTGCCTGTACGCTGTCCGATTGTGATGAGACGACCGCCAATACCTGGGCCAATATCCAGCAAGCCGCGGAAGAGCATTATGATCGATCCTCCGGCTGCAGTTTCACGACCTTTGTGGCGTACGAATTTACCGATGCGCCCAATCGAAACAATATGCATCGCAATGTTATATTTCGCAACGAAAACGTCACAGAGCGGCCGATATCCACCTACGATACCGGCTCCTACAATTTCCCCAAGCTATGGAAAATGCTGCGCGAACAATGTATTGATGAGGATAAGGGCTGTGATGTATTGGCGATCCCCCATAACCCCAACCTCTCTGGCGGCTTGATGTTCCGTGATCCGGAAACACCGGATGAAGCGACCGACCGCCTGTATTTTGAGCCTGTTATCGAGTTAACTCAGCACAAAGCCAGTTCTGAATGTCGTTTTGACCGGTTGATCGGTAAAGGTTTGTTTACCGAGGACGAGCTCTGCGATTTTGAACAAGTGGTAGCGGATAATCTGAGTATGTTGGGTTCTGTACATGGCGAAGTCATGGCTGAAACTGCCGCAGCGGTTCCCATCGACAAGTTTGCACGGCGCAATATGGCGCGTAATGCGCTCAAGGACGGCCTGATGCTAGCGCAGAAAACCGGTGTGAACCCCTTCACTTTCGGTTTCATAGGAAGCACCGATACGCATAGCGCGACGGCGGGAGGCGCCGAGGAGGACAACTATGTCGGGCATCTAGGATGGCGCGATGCCAGCTACCGCAATGTGCAAGACCATTTCTCTAGCAACCCGGGAGGCCACGCCGTGGTCTGGGCGGAAGAAAATTCCCGAGACGCGATTTTTAATGGCCTGCGGCGCAAGGAGACCTACGCAACCAGCGGTACTCGTCCGATTGTTCGCTTCTTTGGCGGCGCAGATATGGACCAAGATATTTGCCAAACTCCGGATATGATTACCCAAGCCTATCGGCAAGGTGTCGCAATGGGTGGTGAGTTTGCAAGCGTTAATGCGGGTGCGTCTCCCCGATTTTTAGTCAGCGTACAAAAGGATTCTGGTTCGGTCGATCATCCTGGCACCGATTTGCAGCGCATTCAGATTATTAAAGGCTGGGTAGACGCTGACGGGAAAACCCACGAACAGGTGTTTGATGTGGCAGGAGATTCAAATAACAACGCGACGGTGGACCCCAATACTTGCGAACCCGTAGGTGTGGGGTTTAGAGAGCTGTGTACAGTGTGGGAAGACCCTGAATTTAATCGGTCGCACGCAGCATTTTATTACGTTAGGGTACTGGAAAATCCGACCTGTCGCTGGAGTACCCTGCATTGCCAGGCGGCTAAGGTGAATCCGTTTTCAGAAGACTGCCAGGCCCAGGCGAAAGCCGCCACTGCATTGGCGATAGAAGATGGCGCCAAAGGGGATGTGTTTGGCAAATGTTGTCTTGCAGTGGAAGATGAACCCTTCTATTCGCCGGTTATTCAGGAGCGCGCTTGGACCTCACCCATATGGTACAGCCCGTGACCATTTTATCGCTGTCAAGCAAGCGATGATGATGACAGAAGCGGCTTTGGTTACATTCCGAAAAGTTGAGCAAATTTGAGTTTTCACCTATGTCAAGCGACAACTTTAAGGCCACCGTCGATCTGATACCCGGCGACTTCGATGATCCAGAGGCTGACTTCCGTGCGGTGCGGGAGACGATGGCCCGCTACCACAACCAACCTATTAGCAACGACCTTCGCATAGAGATGCGCGATATCTTGGCGTGGCCAGCGGCTGGTACTGGCATGACCACCCCTTCTCCCGGCCGAGACTGCAGGGATTGTATGTTTTTAGTAGCGACGACGGTCAGCCTTGTGCGACCATTGACGCTACCTGTTCCGGAGTGGCCCACGCTTGCTCAGCTGAGTCACGTTGCCATCGAGGAGAACAATTATGAAAACACGCTTTCTTTATCGTATTGGAGCCCTGTGCCTGGCCTGCTTGGCACTGACGACCCAGGCTAAAACGGATAAGCCCAATATCCTAGTAATCTGGGGTGATGATATCGGCTGGTCCAATATCAGCGCCTATCACCGCGGCATGCTGGGTAGTAGAACTCCCAATATTGACCGCATTGCCAAGGAGGGGGCGCTATTCACCGACTACTACGGCGAACAGAGCTGCACTGCCGGACGATCCGCCTTCATTACCGGACAACACCCACTGCGGACGGGATTATTGAAAGTGGGCTTGCCTGGGGCCGACATCGGCCTGCGGTCGGAAGACCCCACCATTGCCGAGTTGCTCAAACCGCACGGCTACGTCACGGGTCAATACGGCAAGAATCACCTGGGTGATAAGGACGAATTTCTGCCCAGTAATCACGGCTTTGATGAGTTTTTCGGCAATCTCTATCACCTCAATGCCGAGGAAGAACCGGAGACTTACTATTATCCTAAGGACCCGGCCTTCCGAAAACGCTTTGCCCCACGCGGTGTGATCCATTCCTATGCCGACGGTAAGATCGAGGACACCGGCCCGCTGACCCGCAAGCGCATGGAAACCGTGGACCAGGAATTTGCGGCCACGGCGCTCAATTTCATGGATAAATCCCACAAAGATGGTAAACCATTTTTCGTCTGGTTCAACGCCACCCGAATGCATATCTGGACGCGACTGGCACCCAAATGGGATGGCATCACCGGCCACGGCCTGTATGCCGATGGCCTGGCGGAGCACGATCACCATGTAGGTCAGTTGCTGGATAAACTGGATGAACTGGGTATCACCGACAATACCATCGTCATCTACTCCACCGATAACGGTTCGCAGACCAACACCTACCCCGATGGCGGTGCCGAACCGTTTCGGGGCGAGAAAGGCTCCACCTGGGAGGGCGGTTTCCGGGTACCGGCCCTGATCCGCTGGCCTGGCGTGGTTGAGCCGGGCGGCGTGATTAACGAAATCTTCTCCCACCAGGACTGGTTACCCACTTTGCTGGCCGCGGCCGGGGAGCCCAATATCGCGGACAAGCTCAAAAAGGGTCACCGTGCAGGCAGCAAGACCTACCGGGTCTACCTGGACGGCTACGACCAGACGGATGCGCTGGCCGGCAAGGGACCCGGCAAACGCAGTAACATCTTCTATTTCGATGACAACGCCAATTTCAACGCCATGCGGTGGAACGACTGGAAGATCCACTTTGCCCTGATGCCCATTGGCTGGGAAGGGATGCGGGAGCCACTGAACTTCCCACGGGTTGTCAACCTGCGTTCGGACCCCTATGAAGAATCCCTGGAATCCGGAATGTACGCACGCTTCTTCGCCGACCAGATGTGGCTATTTGTGCCCACGCAGCAGGAAGTGGGCAAGTGGCTGGCGTCGTTCCGCGAATACCCGCCGCGTCAGGCTACCGCCAGTTTCACCATTGACAAGATGATGCAACAAATGCAGCAGATGCTGCAATTGGGCGCGAACGGCGGCCAGGTACCAAAGCAGTAAGGCCCGTAGGCGGACTTGAAGTTCAATCCCTTGCATCTGCAAGTCACCAGGGAAATTGCAGTCCAGCAACCCTCGTTCGACGCGTGGCGCTGCTAAGGGTGTATAGTACGACGCAAGAACGAGCCGAGGCAGCGGCAAGCGCAGCACATACCGGGTTTCAGCAGCCAGCGTGGCATTTATTCGGTATCGGAAAGCCTGTGCGTCAGCCCCATCTTGTACACTTGGAACCGGAGGAGAAGCGGCAGCAGGGCAGAATGGAAACCAATAATTCTACCGCGGTGTTGGGAGCGAAGGGTGATCCCGACAGGTTGAGAGGCATGCTGGGCTGGCAGCGCGAATTGGGTTGCGCCCCGCCAAGTCTCAGCTGCGGTAAAGTGTGGCTGTGGTGAACGAGACATGAGACGCCTCGACGGGTTGAGCGCCTTCATGGTCTACAGCGACCGGCCCAGGTGGTATCAGCACACGCTGAAAATCGCGGTGTTGGACTACGGTGACAATCCTATGCCACCTTATGAGGCGCTTTTGCAAGGTTTTTCAGAGGGTATCGTGGGTGTTCCTATCCTTAAATGGAAACTGGCACGCGTCCCTTTCGGGCTCAATCATCCAGTATGGGTAGAATCGGAAGATTTCGATATCCGCTACCACATGCGACATATTCACTGCCCCGGCCCAGGCGACG
>JBPCXM010000267.1:0-6097 GCA_051008535.1 Pseudomonadales bacterium
GGTAAGTCGCAAAGCGAGATTGCTGCCGAATGCGACATACCCCTGGGAACAGTGAAATCGCGCGTGCGTTTGGCCATGGCGCGGTTGAAGCTGATTTTGAAAGAGCCGCAGTAATGATCGCACACCACCCCGAAAAATCCCTGCTGGTCGACTACTCTGCCGGTAATATGAGTTTTGGCCCAGCGATGTGTGTCACAGCACATTTGGAGCACTGCCAGCGCTGCCAACGTGAGTTGCAGGGCATGACGACACTGGGCGCAGTATTGATGGAACAACAACGTGGTACTGAAGTAAGCCCTGACTTGCTTGACCAAGTGATGCAAAGAATCGAAAGCGAAGATTCAGCAGCGATGCAGACTGAACAGTGTAAGAAACAATCGGTACTCGATAAATTCGTGCCGCGAGACCTGGCCAGCATTGACTGGCGCGGTATAGGCGACACATTGAAAAGCCACGAAATCGATGTTGGCGATCCCTCACATTTTGTCACGCTGATTCGTATGCGCCGTGGCGGCACCGTTCCCAAACACACGCATAAGGGCCAGGAGATTACCTTGGTGTTGCAGGGTGGTTTCTCCGATGCAAGCGGCAGTTATCAAGTCGGCGATTTTGTCGAGTGTACCTCGGAGATAGAACACCAACCGGTGGCAAACCAAAACGAAGACTGTATTTGTCTGACCAGCCGCAGCGCGCCTATTAAATTCACTGGGCCTTTTATGCGCACACTAAATCCCTTTGTGAGGCGGTGACTTCCTAGTGTAGTGTCCTGGATACTACACTAGCTGCTTGGCCGCCTCGCAGGCCTCCTTACCGGCGCATGTAGTGTGTGCTGGTTTTTTTATAGAGGAGGTGTGCTACTACGGTAGTTCCTCCGCGTTCAGGTTAAGCGTGTCCCCTACTTGCGTGGCGTCGATATCGGCGGCGCAGAAAGGCGCGTCTAACCAATCTTTTTGCGCATAACGACGGGTTTGGTCGGCATAGTAAGGCGAGGCCGGGTCGGTCGATTGCGAGTAGCTTAATAAAGCAAAAGCGTCGGGACATTCACTGCCGTCCCAGGTCACGGTTTGCATATAGCTGTTGCCGTGGCGGATGGCGCTATACCCTTCGTCTGGCACCAAATCAGATGTGATCACGCTGAACAGCATGGAACCCGAACCACCGTGAATAGGGATACGCTCGCCGTCGCGTTCATCGAAATGCACTTCACCCCAGGGTATGTTGAGTGTAATATTGTTATCTGTTAACACCTGCACACCATCAGCAAGCGCCTGCTTTAGTGCCGCGCTCACGGTAGGGTCACCCACATTCAAGTCGCGCGGTGTGCGCACCGGATCGGCCGGGTCAAACGGCGTCGCCCACAGGCTTTCGATATCACGAGCGATGCGCCAAAACTCATAAAAGATATGGCCGCCGATGCTGTCGACATTGTGCCGAGTATCCCAATTTGACAATATAGTGCAAGCATCAGCAACTGCGGAGGGCATGCTCGAAAAAGTCGACCAATCGGTTTCGGAACTGCACAAGGTGACAAGCTCGGCGTTGGTCAATTCCGCCGCATGGTTGCGACTACCGAACAACACTTCCTGCAAGTTTTGCACGGTAAAGCCAGGCGCGCCGAGGTCATCGGTGCCGGCCAAACGCTCTTCGATTTGCACAAAGGCGAGCCGAGTGCGGATGCTTTGTTCTACCCCCTCGTCGCCTATAATCTGCGGGAAGCCCGTTAATAGCTCGTCGGTCTTGCTCAACCAGTAACTGTCGTTTGAATTGGCCGCGTACTCGGTGGTCACAATCTTGGGCAAGCTGTCGAAGCCGAACACTTCGGGAGCAGTGTCGGCATCACTGCCAAGTTCACAATCGGGATTAGAACCATCCAATGTAGTCAAACCGAAGTCAGTCAGTAAAGGCGCCGCAACACCGATAATACAGCTAACACGCTGTGCCTCGGTAAGGTGCGGCACGGCGGAAATGTCGCCGTAGAATGCTGTGCCGTTGCGATCGGCGGCGATGGTGTTCACCCACGGTATACCGATGGGCTTAAGCGCGTCTTGCAACTCGGCTATCGATGTCGATTTTCCCATTAACTCCCACTGCGAAAGACCGCGTGTATTGTTGAGATTGATATCCTTGAGCGCAAACACGGTACCTAGCTGATTAGGCCAACCACCAACCACGATATTGACTGATTCCAGATCGATAATCGGGCCGAACTGGGAAAAATAGAATGTATGCTCTTGTTGCTCTACACCGTTGTCGGTCTGAACGTCGATGGTCACGGTTTTAGACGTGATATCGTGCATCTCGCCATCGAACTCATATTTCATTGGGTCATCAGGGTCGAGTTTCAACTCGTAGAGCACGAAGCGGCTGCCGGTTGAGACGGTGTGCGACCAGGCTAGATCTTTGTTGAAGCCTATATTAATCAGTGGCGAACCGTGCAACGCCGCACCAAACACATCGTACTCATCGCCCATGGTCAGGTGTACCATATAAAAACGGCTGGCCTCCTGCCATGGGAAGTGCGGGTTGCCAAGCAACATGCCGCTACCGTTTTGGGTTGCGTCGGAACCTAGCGCGTAGGCATTGCTGCCAAGCTGCTCGGGTCTGGGTAAGTTGATGGCCGCAATGGCTTGCTGCAGTTCGGCTTCGTCGATCTGGATTTTCTTTGCACGGCCTTCGCCTTTGGTTTGTTGCCCGCGCTTGGCACTGGCCATGGTGACTGGTGCTTGCGCTGCAAAAATAAAATCCGCCAACGGATCAGTACTCGCGCGCACAATCAATTTGCGTATCACTCTGCCCATGTCGAGCACACTGATCGGCCGCACCCACTCCGCGCCACGGCAGCCCTCTTCGCCTTCGGCGAGATTGTCGTTGCCGGTCTCTGCCAGATACTGGTTAAAACCTTGCACGTAGCCACGCAGCACGCGCTCCACGTTTTGCTCCAGGCTGTCGATCCAGTCGCGTTGAATTTCCTCTTCATCGCCAAGCAAGGCAAATACAAAATCGTCGGCCAGATCACCCTCCTCACCGAAGTAACGCTGCGACTGGCCATTGGAGATCACTACCTCTTTCATTAGCGTGCAGAAATTATCCTGCGCGTATGCGTAGCCGTAGCCATAACCAAGACTGGCCCAGTCGTCGGCCTCAATGTGTGGTATACCGTTGGTCGTACGTTTCAAAGTAGCGCTCAGCATTGCCGCGGCGGGATTTGCGTTGCTGTCGGTAAGTAGTCCGTCATCAGAGTCGTTATCAGAGCATGCAGCCACAAAAACAAGTGACAGAAAAACAACCGTGCTTAGCCGTGACATAGGGATACCTCAGAATGTGTTACCGTTATTGCTCACCAGTTTAATACCATTTTGTAGCTCAAGGAACACAAAATGAGCAACGCTGGCTTTCAAGACCACTTTGGCCCGCAGGCAAATGCTTACCGACAGTTTCGGCCAAACTACCCCGCGCAACTATTTGAAGCGCTAGCCGCTGCCTGTGATGGCCACGAACTTGCCTGGGACTGCGCAACAGGCAGCGGCCAGGCCGCGCTGCCGCTGGCACGCTTCTACGAGTCTGTGCTGGCAACCGATGCCAGCGCCAAACAACTGCACAATGTCGCTCATGCTGACGCTGTTTATTTTGTTCAGGCGCCGGCAGAAGCACCTTGTTTAAAACCGGCAAGTGTTGATTTGCTCGTAGTTGCGCAGGCTTTGCATTGGTTTCGTTTACCCACCTTTTTCGCCGTCGCAAAATCGGTGTTAAAGCGTGACGGCGTATTCGCCGCCTGGACTTATAACTTAGTGACGGTCGACGATGCCATAGACCCGCTGCTCAATCACTTCTACCACAATACATTGGGCGCATACTGGCCTGCAGAACGCGGCTTGGTAGAAAGTGGGTATGCGGATATCGCCATACCTTTTGACACACTTGAGCTTGGAGAATTTGCAATGACGGCGAAATGGAATCAGGAGGAGTTATGCGGCTACCTCTCAACCTGGTCGGCAGTGCAGCACTACAAAGAAGACACAAGCAATGATCCGCTGCCAGATTTACGCGCACAGCTAATTCATGTGTGGGGAGATAAGAACGAAACCAGAGAAGTAAGCTGGCCGCTGAGCATAAAGGCTGGAATTAGTCGTTAGCGCGGCATGCTTAGGCTGCCGCACGCACACTGGGTTGCTGTAATGGCGTTAGCAGGCGGCTAAATTCAGCTGCGTCGCGATCCATGTGAGGCCAGAAGCCGCGCGCCCAAAGGCTGCCAAGACAGGCCGGTTCCGCCGTGTGCGGCCAGGTTGAAATGGACTCCTCGTAGAACATGGCGGCAATGGCCGTAGCGTAGGCAAGGTTGGTGTTTAATTCTTCGTCGGGTTGCTGCAAAAAGCGGTGCTGGCTGGCGAGTCCACGTACGGTGCTGGCTAGATCGGCGTCATTGGCCAAAAACTCATCCCATATTCTCACGTGGTCGGCATGCGTAATCGTATAAATGCCGAAGTGTTTAGCGTAGGGCCGCACGGCAGATGATGCCGTTGCCACCGTCGCCGTGCCTAATAATAACCATGCCTTGGTCTCGGCATCGGCGATGCCAAGATGGTGCAGCGTGGGGCGGATTACATAGTTCAGCAGTTGCAGCGCATACGCATCCATCGACCAATTATCCTTAGAAAATGCGAGTCTTTAGATATCAGTATTGGTCATTTCCCGGGAAAAGCTGTAAAGGAATGTTAACTGTTTCACATGCGATACATAAACCTTCGCAGCCGCTACGCCAGCGCCCCAAACGATTATAACCACCCTCGTTTAATTTAAGTCCTCTCGCTGCACATTGTGAGTGGCACAACAATCTGTGTGCCCGAGTTAGCAAGGGCAGGCGAACCGTTTCACACTAAATTACTCAAATAATGTTCTGTTCACACATTGATCATTAAGATCGAGTTTTGAACAGTATTTGGTTGATGCTTAACCAACTGCATATAGACTTTAAGAAAGCAACGGCATCAATAGGTATTTAATCATGCGTCTTAGTAGTATCAGTTTATTAGTCATCATGTTGAGCGGAACTTTCAGTTTGGAAGCAAACGCCGGCATTCAACTGTGGCCGCTTTTTTCTAGCGAATCAGAAACCAAGGTCGAAGAAGAATCCAAGTATTCCACTATATACAGCCGCATATTAAAGAGTGAGCAGGCTGTATCTTTCGGTCAACGATTTCGTCGCTTAAGCTTGCGTTGGGCAAGTTGGGGCGCAGCACCTGAAACTGTTGCGAACGGCACTAATGTTTCAAATGGCGGCACGAACGCTAATACGGTGAGAAGATCGAGCAGCCGTCGCGGGTGGCGCATTAGCAGAAACGTGGTCAAAGCACCCACACCTGTAACGCCTGATCCCGTTGCGCCTAGGCAGCCTGCACCAGAGCCAACACCAGAACCAAAACCGGCTCCAGCTCCTGCTCCAGCACCGGCTCCAGCTCCTGCTCCAGCACCGGCTCCAGCTCCTGCTCCAGCACCGGCTCCAGCACCGGCTCCAGCTCCTGCTCCAGCACCGGCTCCAGCGCCTGCACCCGAGCCGGTAACCCTGGGCAAAGCTACTCTGAGTTGGGAAATCCCGACGGAGAGAGAAAATGGTACTGCGCTGCCGACCTCTGAAATTGGTTCATATGAAATCTACTATACTTCAGAGAACTCCGGCGCAAGCCAAACCATTGTGGTCAACAACGCCACGCAAAAAACTTACACGGTAAATGGCCTGCAGCCTGACTCATACCACTTCTCAATGGTAACTGTCGACTCAAACGGCATTTACAGTGAACTGTCGAAAGTTGTGAGCAAGACTATCAACTAAATCACACGTTCGATCCTTTAAGGGGTAGCCGACGATGTCGCTACCCCTTTTTTATGGTCGAAAAATGCTCCTGCATCGCCTATAGCGCCTACTTTTGGTTTCGACACTTCCGCCATCCATGACGGTCGTACAGGATGTACGGCATGTCGCGGTAGACATGGATGTTGTGAGCGACGCCTTCCAGCACGCACGGTGCATGATGCAAAAATAGGCGCGTTAGGCGATGCTGGGAGCAATTACCGAGATTCCGTGCACGGCGATTTAGCAAAT
>JBPCXM010000268.1:0-5615 GCA_051008535.1 Pseudomonadales bacterium
GGCTTTGCGCAGCAGTGCACCAAGGAAGATCTTTTGGTAGGCTCCAAGCTTTTTCCGGGATTCGCCCACAGGTTTTGCTAAGTGCAAAAGGTTGACCATAACGAAATCCTTACCGTCGTCATTGGCCAGAAAATGACGCAGGTGCTCCACTTGTTGTGCTGTCGATGAATTCTTGCCATCGAAGAGGCGCATGGTTTCCTCGACTTCCGCGGTTGTGATCTTTTTACGAAAGCCAACGTACCAACACCAGAAGATGGCGTAGACTAATAGAGCCAGGCTCCAAATTACCGTTGCTGTTATGATTGTCTCCAGGCGAAGTGTTATGCCAGATAGTGTTCCAATATGCCTCGTCCGGCGAACAGCTTGTTGACGCTCTCGTGTGTTGGCGCGCCCATGTGCTGTAGCTCGTCCTGCACATGCAGGCGTGCCATATTCAGGCGCTTCTGAGTGCGGGCCTTGGTGGGACCGAAACCGTAGTCATACTCGAAGTGCTTTTCGCCGGCGAGCCCAGCGGTAATATTGGCGGTTGCAAACGGGAGATAGCTGCGCTGGATATAATCGAGTATTACGGCGAGTGTATCCGGCACCTGGTCATTCGGTAGCCAGTCACTTTCACTGTTTTGCTCGTCGCTAAAAAAACGCTCTGTATAGCCGAACAACATGTCCCGGTATTCCCCCAGCCAGCTAACCGGGATAGGGTCGGTGATAAAGTGGGCCTTGCTCGCGCCGGCTAAGGCGAAGTCCGCCAGACAGGGGCGGGAACCCAGCAGGAAGTCATTCTCCAAAAAGTGTTTGTCCAAGGCCTGCAGCATAAGAGTGAAATCCGCCTGTACGGACTCCTGCTGATCAGGTCCAACACCCAGGAATTCACAGGCATTCTTGCCAAAGCCCCGGTGCATCATTTCCCCTATGGGCGTAAGATCATTAAGCTCCTGTTCGCTAAACGGTATGTCGATAGAACGGTCGAGCGCGGTGTTGGCGCCAAACCTGGGGCCTACCCAGGCCACGTTCTCCGGATAGCACCAGCGGGAGTGAACGCAGGTTCGCCCCAACCAATGGTTGAAGGCGTCTTCAAGAACAAAGCAGCAACTTCGCTGCAACGGGCTTGTGGGTATCACCGGCCGGTCTGCAAAGCGGTCGTTAAGAAGTGGGCCAAGGGCAATGGTGTCATGTATCAACCATTTATCCGGCGTCATCAATACCGGTATGAAATGGGTGCCAGCGCGCGCTTCGATTTCGGCGCTGCGCTCGGCGGTTTTGAATTGCCAGCGCCAGGGAATCCGTTGAAAGCGCAGCTGGGCTTCCAGCTTGCGGGTGAAGAAGCTCATTTCGCTACCCACCAGGGCATAGTCGCCTTGATACATATCGTTTGACCTTGCCGACGCATTGTATTCGTCAAAGGGTGACATAATGACATGAACTATGTCAATATAGCCAGCTTAACTATACGGCGACGGCGACCACGTCATAGAATCACTCTAAATTTTGCAGGAGTAATGAACATGTCATCATCAGCAAGACTTCGATTGATCGGTGGAACCGGCTCTCCCTACACCCGGAAAATGGTTGCCCTGCTGCGTTATCGGCATATTCCCTATGGCATCACCTGGGCCGATCCTGCCGCTACGCTGGACGCTATGGGTATTGAAAAACCCAAGCCGACGTTTCTGCCGACGTTTCTGTTTAATGACGACAACGGTGACGTGAAGGCGGTTTGTGATTCCACACCGATTATCCGTCGCCTGGAGGCAATGTATCCCGGACGCACTGTATTACCTTCAGACTCCGTGCTGGCTTTTATTGATTACCTGATCGAAGACTTTGGCGATGAGTGGTGCACCAAGTATATGTTTCACTATCGCTGGTATCCTGAATCGGATGCGGACAATGCGGGCACCTTGCTGCCGCTGGGTATGGATGTGAGTCTTCCTCAGGAGCAGCACGCGCCATTCAAGAAAATGTTTTCCGAGAGACAGATAGGGCGCCTCTATGTTGTCGGCTCCAATGACACCACCGCCCCGGTGATCGACGCTAGTTATCGGCGTTTTCTGGCAGCGATGGAGAAGCACCTGGCACAGCAGCCTTTCATGCTGGGGCAGCGGCCTAGCGCGGGTGACTTTGCCCTCTTCGGGCAGTTAACCCAATTGGTGGGTTTTGACCCCACCCCGCGTGCCATCGCGCACGAGGTGTCGCCGCGAACGGTGGCCTGGGTGGATCGAATGGAAGACCAGACCGGCCTCGATCCTGCTGACGGCGACTGGAATAGCGCGGACGACGTGCCCCCCACGCTGAGTGGCATTCTCGAAGAAATTGGCCGAGTGTATGTGCCCGCACTGCTGGCAAACGCGAAAGCGGTACAGGCGGGAGAGAAAACCTGGGAGGCGGAGATTGACGGTGCCCTCTGGACCCAACAGACGTTTCCTTACCAGGCCAAGTGCCTGATGTGGATTAACGAGCAATATCGGCTACTTGGTGCTGAAGATCGTGCCAAGGTGGATACCCTGCTGGCTGGCACCGGCTGTGAAGCCGTGCTATTGAATACGTGATCGAGGAAAAGTCTTCACTATGAGCCACACCGATGTGCAACCCATAACGATTTATGGGTCGAATATTTCCTACTTCACCGGCAAGTTGGAAAACTACTTTCGCATGAAAGGCGTGCCCTACGACTTTCATGCCCTACGCGCTCCTCGCGACGAGATAATGATCAGGAAAAAAGTGGGCGTCTATCAGGTTCCGGCGCTTACTTTGGGTGATGGCCGCTGGATGACGGATAGCACGAAGATCATCCAGTGGTTTGAAACGGAATATCCGCAATATTCTCTTCTACCGCGAGACCCCTTACAGGTATTTGTGTGCCTTTTGATCGAAGACTATGCCGACGAATGGCTGTGGCGACCGGCTATGCATTACCGCTGGTATTACCCGGAGGGTGCTTATCATTCGAGCCGACACCTTGCCGACGAACACCTGGCTAGTCTGCCGCTGCCCGGTTCGCTGAAACGCTGGGTGCTTCGCTATCGGCAGCGCAGCCGGTTTACCACCGGCGACGGCGTCACCAAGGCCAATGTCGCAGGCGTGGAACAGATTTACCTGCGTAGTTTGCAGCAGTTGCAAGCCATCTTCGAGCGACGCCCTTTTATATTGGGTGATCGGCCCAGCCTCGCTGATATCGGTTTGTCGGGCCCTTTTTTCCGCCATTTCGGCCTGGACCCCATACCGCAGGAAATCATGCGCCAGCAGGCGCCGGCCGTGTTTGAGTGGGTGGCTCGACTATGGAATACCCGCATGGAAGATTGCAAAGGCGCTTGGGTAGCCGGCGTACCGGACGATATTGGACCACTGCTGGATGAGATCGGCAGCAACTACCTGCCGTACCTCTGTGCGAACGTACAAGCTGTAGAAGACAACAATAAGCGTTTCGATGTCGAGATAGGTGGCGTGGAGTACCGCCGCGCTCGCTATTCCCGCTATCGAGTATGGTGTTTGCAAGAGCTTCGTTCGCACTATGACGCGTTGCCAGCGGATGCACAAATCAGAGTGCGGGAGCTGCTTGATAAACACAGCTGCTGGGAACCACTGTGGCGCAACCAGTCTTTGCCATTGCTGCCAGGGCAGGAGCAGGATCTTCCCTTCAAGGCTTCAACAAGAATGGTTGCTGTGAACGAATAGTTGTACAGAACAGAACACAAAACGTAACGCGTTGGAGAAACAAGTATGGGATTTGAAAAAAGCGAAAGAGTCATACAGCTGAATGCCCGCATTCAGGCCTTTATGGATGAACACATCTACCCTCGCGAGCACGAATGGGAAGAGTTCACCCTGGACCCGGCAAATTTGTGGCAGGTGCCCGATTGGTTCGATGGGCTGCGGGAGAAAGCTCGAGACCAGGGCCTTTGGAACCTGTTTTTGCCGGATGAGTACCAACCCTGGAGTCCCGGTCTGACGAATGTCGAAATTGCCACGGTGTTTGAAACCATCAGCAAGGTGCCCTGGGCCCAACCGGTGTTTAACTGCAGTGCACCAGACAGGGGTAATATGGAAGTGCTGGCCAAGTACGGCACGCCGGAGCAGCAGAAGCAGTGGTTGGAGCCGCTGCTCGCTGGTGAGATCCGTTCCGCCTATGCGATGACAGAACCCCAAGTCGCCTCTTCGGATGCGACCAATATGGAACTGGAAATCAAACGTGACGGCGACGAGTATGTGCTCAACGGCCGCAAATGGTGGACCACAGGTGCCGTAAGCCCGCGCTGTAAGGTCATGTTGGTGATGGGTAAATCCAACCCCGACGCGTCGCGCCACCAACAGCATTCCACTATCCTTGTACCGCGCGATGCGCCAGGCGTGAAACTGGTGCGTACTTTGCGTGTGTTTGACAGCCTGCACTCACCTGGTGGTGAAGCGGAGTTGCTGTTTGAAGATGTGCGCGTCCCCGCTAGCAGCTTGATTCTGGGAGAGGGTCGTGGCTTTGAAATCGCTCAGGGCCGCCTTGGACCGGGCCGCTTCCAGTACGCGATGATGTTTGTGGGCATGGCCCAACGTTGCCTGGAACTGATGTGCGCGCGGGCTGAGGAGCGCGTGGCCTTCGGCGAGAAATTGAGCAAGAAAACCAGCGTGCAACACGAAATAGCCCGCAGTCGTTGCGATATCGAGCAATGTCGGCTGTTAACCTTGCAAGCGGCCGAGACGATGGACCGGGATGGCGCCAAGGCCGCGATGGCCTATATTTCCATGGTGAAGATCGTGGCGCCGAACATGTGTCAGGCGGTAGCCGACCGCGCTATGCAGATTTTTGGCGGCATGGGTGTCTGTCAGGACACGATGATACCTCAAGCCTTTACCATTTCCCACTTCTGTCGTATCGCCGACGGTCCCGATGAGGTGCATATGTCGCAATTGGGTAAGCTCACGATACGTTCGCTGGTCAGCTGATTTGCCTGTATCGTCGAAAACCCCGCAAGTAACGTTCAGCAACCGTCAAACGTAGGCAGCGCCAGCATTGGCGGTCTTACGCGTCGTGGTCTGTCATTGTTGGATGATTTCTGTAACTATAGTCGCTGGAGCAGAATTCATTTCTAACTGTGTAGGAGATAACTATGTATAAAGAGCTGAAAGACACCATCGCCGAGATGACGGCACCTGGGCAAATGTTTGAGCTAACCGAAGTTGACGTGGCGGGCCAGTCACTTAAAGCCTGGTCTATGGCGGCGGGCTCGCTGCGAGAAATGTGGCTGAATTCGGCAGGATATGGCGACGCTGATTATTTGGTGTATCAAGATGAGCGCTGGACCTACGCGCAGGCCCACGCGCAGGTTGCCAGCATAGCCAACTGGCTGGTGGCCAACGGCATCGGTCAGCACGACCGCGTGGCTATTGCCATGCGTAATTATCCGGAATGGATGCTCGCCTACTGGGCCGTGGTGAGCATGGGTGCGGTGCCAGTGGGTGTGAATGCCTGGTGGGTTGCAGAAGAATTGAAATACGGCCTGAAGGATTCCGAGACCAAACTATTGATTTGTGATCGCGAGCGCCTGGAGCGGTTTAACGAGATCAGAGATGAGTTTCCCGATCTGCCAGTGGTAACGGTGCGGGTTGATGAAGTGCCTGCCTGGGCC
>JBPCXM010000269.1:0-3023 GCA_051008535.1 Pseudomonadales bacterium
ACCTGTAGCAGCTCATACTGAATATTTTGCTCAGTTTGGAGCGCGAACAGCCGGTGTATAACGGGCGAGCGGCTATGGGAAACCGGGTAACCCATCACACCGTAGCGATCAGGCGTGCTGCTACTCAACGCAGAATTGCCTATGGCAGCTGACACCATCGGTGTTCGATGTGTCCAATGACCCAATACTGTGACAGTAATCAGTCAGCTGGTCTAATAGTGCCATGACACTCTACTTCGACAATAAACGTTCGATCGGCCTAAATGGTGCCATTACACAATGCCTCGACAGAGAATACTGAGTTGGCAGTTCGGCGCGATGACAGGTCACCGCGTAGGTTGCAGTATACCGCGCAAACGAGGTGTTGCGAGTCGGCGCTTATGACTTAGTCGCTCAACCAACGCGCTGTCTGTAACGCGAAGTAACTCAAAACCGCGTTGGCACCGGCGCGCTTTATCGATACCAGCGCTTCCAATGCTGCATTCTTTTCATCCAGCCAACCGTTTTGACCAGCGGCCTTAAGCATCGCGTACTCACCGCTAACCTGGTAGGCAAATGTTGGCACGCCATACTCATCTTTGACTCTGCGAATGATATCCAGATATGGCAATGCGGGTTTTATCATGACGATATCTGCACCCTCGGCGAGGTCCAGTCCAACTTCGCGAAGTGCCTCGTCACTGTTGACCGGATCCATTTGATAGGTTCTTTTATCGCCGCCGCCGAGGTTCGCTGCCGACCCAACGGCGTCGCGAAACGGCCCGTAGAAACAAGAGGCGTACTTGGCCGCATACGCCAATATGAGCACGTTGGAATGTCCGTCGCTTTCCAATCCTGCACGAATTGCGCCGACGCGTCCGTCCATCATATCGGACGGCGCAACGATGTCAGCGCCTGCAGCGGCGTGAGAGACCGCCTGGCGCACGAGCATCTCCACGGTTTCGTCGTTCAGGACGTAACCCGAATCGTCGATGATGCCGTCCTGGCCATGAGTCGTATACGGATCCAACGCTACATCGGTAATAACCACAAGCTCAGGGTGCTTGTCCTTGATAGCCTTGACCGCGCGTTGCACCAGCCCGTCGGAATTGGCGCACTCCGCACCGTCCAAACTCTTTAAATCGCCCTCTATCACCGGAAACAGCGCGATGGCCGGTATGCCTAGCGCCGTTGCCGAAGCAGCTTGCTTCACTAGGCCGTCAATGCTGCATCGTTCGATGCCGGGCATGGATGGCACGGCTTCTGAGCGACCCTTGCCATCCAGCACGAATACAGGGAATATCAGGTCGGATGGTGACAGAGCGGTCTCCGCCACCAAGCTGCGCAAGCCGGCACTACGCCGAGTCCTACGCATGCGGGTCGCTGGGAACAAATCTGCTGGGAATCTACTCATATCAAAGGGATAGCGCCTAAAAACTGGATTTTCCCTGTATTTCGACCCTGTTTCCACGCCTGAATCACAAAATAACAATTCACAGGTAATAAATGCCTCTTGAGGCCGGTCACTTCGTATGAGCAGCACAGATGCGGAAAATACGCGCAAACGGCGCTTTGACAGCGTTGTTGGTGTGTTCTACCCCGACATGTATCGGTACGCCGCGTGGCTTTGCCGGGACCCGGGAATCGCGGAAGAAGTTGTCCAAGAGGCGCTTCTGAGGGCTTGGAAGTCGCTGCATTCGCTGCGCGATGACAACGCCGCGAAGCCCTGGTTGTTGACCATCGTGCGCAGGGAGAATGCGAGGTACTTTGAAAGGAAACGATTGGAAACGGTAGACATCGATAGCCTGACCCCGGCCCAGTCAGCGATGCTGGCTGAGGAAGAGGATCCCAATCTGGAGGAAATGCGTCGGGCGATTTTCAAGCTGGACGAAGATTACCGTGAACCTCTGGTGTTGCAGGTTTTGATGGGCCACAGCACAAAAGAGATTGCAGAGTTGATGGGTATAAAGCCAGGTGCGGTTCTAACTCGTTTGCATCGGGCACGCATCAAACTTAAGGACGAAGTGGAAAAGGAGGCAGCGGCTTAACAGCCTCCGAGAAAATTATGAAGTGTGAAGAGTACAAAGAGGCAATTGCGGCAGAACCATTTGCGCTGATCGATGGCGGAGATGAGCACATTGCTGTGTGCGCGTCTTGCCGCGCGTACCAGGCAGAGATGCAGACGCTGGATGCCAGAATCGCCAGGGCAATGGCGATAAACGTACCGGAATTCAAACTGCCGGAGCTGCCGGCTATTGATGAAACCGGCAGCGAATCCAGCGATGAATCGAGTGACAAAGTCGTCAGCATTACGTCACGACAAAAGCGCTCGTTTTCCATGCCGAACTGGTTGGGTCTCGCGGCAGCGATTGCGCTAGCGGTGATCGTCTCATTCCAGTATTTGCCGAACGGTGGCATTAGCGACCAGGAATTGGCTGACCAAATTTTGGCGCATCTCGACCACGAACCTTGGGCGATGCAGGTATCCAATGTCTCAGTGACAGAAGAGAACATCACCGAAGTTTTCAGTCGAGCCGGCGGAACGATGGAAGAAGAAATTGGTCTCGTTAGTTACGCGGCTAGCTGTGTAATAAATGGTCGGCGTATCCCGCACCTGGTTGTCCAAGGCAAAGACGGGCCGATCACCTTATTGCTGATGCCGGAAGAGATAGTGAGCATGCCCGTTCAGTTGGACGGTGAAGGCGTGCACGGTGTCATCCTTCCGGTAGGCGAGGGCGGCAACGGCAGTATTGCGCTTATCGGCGAGCGTGAGTTTGACGTCGAAGAATTGAAAGACAGAGTAGTGAATTCAGTGGAGTGGAGTATTTAGCCCCACCATTGACTGTATATGCCCGGGGGAACGGGCAACAAACCAACGCCCTTAATGCGGGCGTTATATCGAAGGTAGGAGATAGAGATGTCTGAGAAGCAAGTAGTAAAACCTGTTGCGATTGCTGTTGGTGCAGCGGTGGCAGGTACTTTTGCCGTAACCGGCACTGCTAGCGCTGACACTGGTGTAAGCCCGTTTGCCATCAACACACTGA
>JBPCXM010000270.1:0-2610 GCA_051008535.1 Pseudomonadales bacterium
CCCTACAGCAAGGGAAAGCACCAACAGTAGGCGCTTTTTAGGCGACAACGCCCAGGACGCAGACAGACAAGCCCGAAGGGAGCCGCACAAAACGTTCCCTGCGGCGTCGCCCAAAACGCCCCCCCCGGTGCGCCCGCTTGACATATGAATAGCTATGCCCGCACGGACGCGTCTAGCAGGGAACGTTCTGTGTGGCTCTGAATACGGCATGATCACATTGAAGGAGTACTTATCCCTTCCTATCGGCACAAAGTATGGTGGCTGAACAGCAAAAATCGTCGTCCACGCTGGCTTTGCAAGCGAACTTCCATATACCGCGCTTCTCGGTGACCAGTTCGGCCTCCAAGCGGAGTTGGTCGCCCGGCATAACTTTGCGTTTGAAGCGCGCGTTGTCACAGCCGACAAAATAATATATGGAGCCGTCCACCGGTTTCTTACCGGAGGTTTTGAATCCCAGAATACCGGCCGCCTGCGCCAATGCCTCGAGAATTAACACGCCGGGGAAAATGGGCAGCTGTGGAAAATGACCATTAAAATAGGGTTCGTTGATGCTGACATTTTTCATTGCAACGATCGACTTCCCCGGTTCCAGCTCAATGACACGATCTACCAATAAAAACGGGTATCTATGGGGTAAATATTCTCTTATTTCGGTGACATCCATGAGCATATTGATGGCCTTGATGAGGGGTGAATACAGAGCACACATCGCGGTTGCGCGCTACCAGGGTTGTTATTCGTTCTTAGCGCTGAGTCGTTTTTCCAATGCAACAACGCGTTTGTGTAGTTTGTCTAACTGCAAAAAGCGCACGGCATTTTTTTGCCACGCGGCATGTTTCGACAACGCGGTGCCGGACGAATAAACACCAGCCTCAGTGATCGACTTGCTCACCAAGGTCATGCCGGTGACGGTGACATTGTCGGCAATACTTAGGTGGCCAGCGACACCAACACCACCGCCCAGCGAGCAGTTGGCGCCAATTTTCGCGCTGCCGGCAATGCCTACACAGCCGGCAATGGCAGTATTCTCTCCGATTTCAACATTGTGCGCGATTTGCACCTGATTATCGATAATTACCCGCTTGCCGATAACAGTATTTTGCAAAGCACCGCGATCAATACTCGTGCACGCGCCAATTTCAACGTCGTCACCTATAGTAACCGTACCCAGCTGATGGATTTTGACCCAACCCTCATCGGGCGACCTAGCAAAACCAAATCCGTCGGCACCGACCACGGCACCACTATGAATGCGTACCCGGGCACCGACAATTACACCATGGCAAATCGTTACATTGGCAGCAATATGACTGCCGCTACCAATCTGCGCACCGGATCCGATAAATGCACCGGCACCCAGCACAACGTCATCACCTAATCGCACTCCGGCTTCGACACAGCAATTTGGCCCAACGCTGACTCGCTCCCCCACATTTGCGCTCGGGTCAACAACAGCGCTGACATGGATTCCTGGTGCGGCCGCTGGCGTGCGATCGAATAAGCGCGATATTTTTGCGTAAGCCAGATACGGGTCTTCAGAAAGCACGCAGTCGACAGCGCACTCGGGTGCCAGCTTTGCCGGCAGTATAACCGCCGACGCCCTTGTGCTGCGTAAATACCTAAGGTACTGCTCATTCGCAATAAAGCTAATGTCGCCTGGTGAGGCAACATCGAGCGCGGCGAGCCCGCTGATCTTACGTTTGGGATCACCGTGCAACTCGGCTGACGCGACGGCGGCCAGCTGCGCCAGGGTATAGTTCACGTCAGTGAGTCGCTACGTTCAGTCTTTCCTCAGCGGCGACTATTTACTCTGATTCAAACGGTCGGTTACCTTTGCGGTAAGGCTAAACTCAGTATCGGCGTGCATTGCGACCTGACGGTCTAAAATAAGACCAATTTTCTCGCTTTTAATCAGGTCGGATACAATTTCTTTGACTTTGGGCGACATCTCAACCAGGAGTTCCTGCAACACGTCTTTCTCGGAAGCCTGCAACTGTTTAGCCATATGCTCGAGATCGGCGCGACTGGCCGCTATTTTTTTCTGTTGCGAGGCTCTCTTAGCTTCGCTCATTACGGCAGCGTCTTTCTGCAGCGCTTCTATTTGCTTGGTGACTTTTTTCTTCAATTTCTCGAATTCTTGTTTGCTATTCGCGTAGTCTTCATCTTTCTGCAGTTTTTTCAAACGCTGTTTTGCAACCTCAGTATTAAACACAGCCTCTTGCACGCTGAGTACCGCGATTTTCCCCTGCGCCATAGCGGTACTTGCCGCAAGCAACATAAACACAACAACGAAAGTTTGAACACGTTTTAACACAATCAATCTCCTATCAAAAAAATTAGAAACCGCGGCCCAGCGAGAACTGGAATACTTCGGTTTTATCTGAACGGCTGTCATTCAGCGGCTTGGCCAGACTAAATGTCAGTGGACCAAAGCCGGTAATCCACGTTAGCCCTACGCCTACCGAATAACGCAGCTCATCGGTATCTACGTCGAAACAGTTAATCTGCGTCGAGCCGCAGTCGGTATTAAAAACATTACCGGCATCGACGAAAAACGCCGACCGCAAGGAACGTTGGTCTTTAATAAACGGCAGCGGAAACAGTAACTCG
>JBPCXM010000271.1:0-9749 GCA_051008535.1 Pseudomonadales bacterium
GCATATTTTTGGCGTAGTCGATCCAGCCCTCATTGGTGATGCCGTTCAGGCTGGCTATCAGCGGAATGTCCAGGCTTTCCGCCGCACGTCGTAACAGCTCCAGGTAACATTCAGCGCCGACGTGGTATTGCTCGGGCTCGGGAAAATAACTTAATGACTCGGCAAAGCTGTTCGTGCCTATTTCCATTAACTGTTCAAATGAGGCATTCTCCTGTTGAATCTGCTCCTCGAACAGCGAGAACATCACCACCGCCGCCGCACCCGCGTCTTCAAGACGCTTAATGCCATCCACATCTTCCGACAGCGGTGAGGCGGAGGCGACCGCAGGGTGCGCCAACTTCAGACCCATGTATTCGGTGCTTAGATCCATACTCTATCTCCAGCTACATTGATCTTCCTATCCCTTCACGCCGGTTCGGTGGTCCGCGCATCAGGATGAAAATACCCGCTGCCTCGGGTTGCCATTTCTTCGTACACATCCCACTTCTGGTATACCACTTCCTGGGCCAGCCCTAGCAAGCGCTCGGCCTCAGCGGGATTAGTCCGAGTTAACATGCGGTAACGCAACTCGTTGTAGGCATAGTCTTTGAGCTCGATCTTCGGCCGCTGCGAATCCAGCATAAACGGATTTACCCCGGCCTTACGCAACTCGGGGTTGTAGCGCAGTAGCGGCCAGTAGCCGCTGTTCACTGCCAGGTGTTGCTGGTGCAAACCCTTTTGCATGTCGATGCCATGCGCGATGCAGTGGCTGTAAGCAAGAATCAGCGATGGGCCCTTATAGGCTTCGGCCTCGCGCAAGGCCAGCAGGGTTTGCTGAGCGCCGCCACCCATCGCCACCCTTGCCACATAGACATTGCCGTAGGAAATCGCCTGCAGCGCCAGGTCTTTCTTGGCAGTGGTCTTGCCGGCGGCGGCAAATTTGGCGATAGCGCCCAGCGGCGTCGCCTTAGACATTTGCCCGCCGGTATTGGAATAGACCTCGGTGTCCATCACCAGAATGTTGACGTCACGACCGCTGGCGAGGACATGGTCTACCCCGCCGGCACCAATATCGTAAGCCCAGCCGTCACCACCGACTATCCAGATGCTGCGCCTAACGAGATGATCGACCACCGATAGCAAGTCACGGGCTTGTTCAGAATCCAATTGCAACAGTTGCGCCTTGATTTGCGCGACGCGCTCGCGTTGCTCGCGAATTTCCGACTCGGTTTGCTGCACTGCGGTGAGGGTCGCATCAACCAACTCCAGACCTAGCTTGTTTTTCATCTGCGCGGTCAACGACCGAGCGAGATCGAGATGCTTATCGGCCGTGAGGCGAAAGCCGAGGCCAAATTCGGCGTTATCCTCGAACAGTGAGTTAGACCATGCCGGTCCGCGACCTTCATCGTTACGCGTCCACGGTGTGGTCGGTAAGTTACCGCCGTAGATGGAAGAACAGCCGGTCGCGTTGGCGATGATTGCGCGGTCGCCGAAAAGCTGCGACACCAGTTTCAAATATGGCGTTTCGCCGCAGCCAGCACAGGCGCCGGAAAATTCGAACAGCGGTTGCAAAAACTGTGCGCCGCGCACGGTGGAAAAGTCGACGCGGGAGCGGTCGTTGACCGGCAGGGTTTCGAAGAAGGCGATGTTATCGCGCTCGGTTTGCATATCCTCTGACTTGGGCGCCATGTTAATCGCCTTCCTGCCAGACTGCGTCTTGTTCTTGGCCGGGCATACTTCCACGCACAGCGCGCAACCGGTGCAGTCCTCCAGATAGACTTGCAAGGTATAGCGCGTGTCGGGGAAACCGCGCGCGTCGATCGGCGCCGACTTGAATGCCTCCGGCGCCGATGACAGTTGCGAAACATCGTAAAACTTGGAGCGAATCACGGCATGCGGGCACACCAGACTGCAGTTGCCGCACTGAATACAGATATTCTCCTCCCAGATGGGAATGGTCTGCGACACATTGCGCTTTTCCCAAGCCGCGGTGCCCGCCGGAAAGGTACCGTCGATCGGCATGGCGCTAACCGGCAAGTCATCGCCCTGCCCCATCATCATGACGGCGCTGACTTTATGTACGAAGCTGGGCGCCTTCGGCGACACGGCTGGCGGTAGTTCGCGCATGCTGCTGACCGCAGCGGGAATTGTCACCGCTTGTAGGTGTGCGAGCGTGTCATCGACCGCTGCAAAATTTCTGCGCACTACCTCCTTACCTTTTTGTTGGTAGGTCTTTTCAATCGCGGTCTTGATTTTCTCGATAGCACGCTGTTTCGACATCACGCCCGAAATGGCAAAGAAACAGGTCTGCATGATCGTGTTGATGCGCGCTCCCATGCCGTTGTTTTGTGCGACCTGGTAGGCGTCGATCACATAGAGGCTCAGCCCCTTGCTGACGATGCATTGCTGCACTGGGCGCGGCAACTGGTCCCATACGGCATCCGCAGCGTACGGGCTGTTTAATAGCAAGGTCGCGCCTACTGCGGCGCTTTTCAGTACATCGGTCTTTCCGAGAAAATTGAATTGATGGCAGCCTATAAAATTGGCCGACTGTAACAGGTAGGTAGAATGTATAGGCACCGGACCGAAGCGCAAATGCGACACAGTCTGCGAGCCGGATTTCTTCGAGTCGTAAACGAAATAACCTTGCGCGTAAAAGTCCGGGTCTTCGCCGATAATCTTTATACTGTTTTTGTTGGCGCCTACCGTGCCATCGGCGCCCAGCCCAAAAAACATTGCACGCACAACGTTATCAGGTTCGATCGCAAAACCCGGGTCGTAGGTCAGGCTGGTGTGACTGACATCGTCGTTAATGCCGATAGTGAAGTGGTTTTTCGGTTCGCCTTTGCCCAATTCATCGAGTACGGCCTTGACCATCGCCGGGGTAAATTCCTTGGACGACAGGCCGTAACGGCCGCCGATAGTGCGCGGCTGAATAGTGAATTTCGAGCTTGCATGCGCTGCGTGCTCCACTAGCGAGGTCACCACGTCCATATACAGCGGCTCACCGCTGGCGCCGGGCTCCTTGCTACGATCGAGCACGGCGATGGCCTGGGTTGTTGCTGGCAGCGCCAACAGTAAGTATTCGACTGCAAATGGGCGGAACAAGTGTACCTGTACGACACCGACTTTATCGCCGCGATTGGCGAGGAAGTCGATAGTTTCGCGTGCCGTTTCGGCGCCCGACCCCATCAATATCAGTACGCGTTCGGCTTGCAGGTGACCGTAGTAGTCGAATAATTTGTATTGCCGCCCGGTCAGCGCGGCAAACTTGTTCATCGCCTGCTGCACGACGTTAGGCGCATTAGCGTAAAACGGGTTGACCGCCTCCCGGCTTTGAAAATATACATCGGGGTTCTGGGCTGTGCCGCGAATCACAGGGTTGTCTGGGCTGAGCCCCCTCGCTCGGTGCGCGCGCACCAGCTCATCATCGATCATCGCGCGAATCTGCACATCGCTGAGCATTTCTATCTTGTTCACTTCGTGCGAAGTGCGAAAGCCGTCGAAGAAATGCATGAATGGCAGTCGCGCTTGCAAGCTGGCCGCTTGGGCAATCAAAGCCATGTCGTGCGCTTCCTGGACGGAGCTGGACGCAAGCTGAGCGAAGCCGGTGCTACGCACCGCCATCACATCGGCATGGTCACCGAATATCGATAGCGCATGACTAGCCAGCGAACGGGCGGCGACGTGAAACACCGCAGCAGTCAGCTCGCCGGCAATCTTGTACATATTCGGGACCATTAACATCAATCCCTGCGACGCGGTGAACGTGGTCGTCAAGGCGCCGGTTTGCAGCGCACCATGTACCGCTCCGGCCGCACCCGCCTCACTCTGCATCTCGGTAATTGCCGGCACATTGCCCCAGATATTGGTTTTGCCCTCCGAGGCCCACTGGTCGGCTAATTCGGCCATCGAGGAAGACGGGGTAATCGGATAAATCGCACAGACTTCATTTACCCGGTACGCCACGTAAGCGGCGGCCTCGTTACCATCTATGGTGTCAACGCGATTCTCCACTCGGTTCTCCGTCACTATGGCGTGCCGTCCGAGGGTTCGGCGATCATCTCGATGGCATGGCAGGGACACTGTTCGAAACACACCGCACAACCGGTACATCGATCAAAGTCGAAACGGTAGCCCTTACCTACACCCAACTTAATGATGGCGTTGTCAGGGCAGGCAGCGTAGCAGCCATCGCATTCGAAGCAATTACCGCAGGACAAACAGCGTTGTGCTTCGTAGCGCGCTTCTTGCTCGCTCAAGCCAGCAACCACCTCGGAAAAATCGTTAGTGCGCTGCTCGTCAGCCAGTGCCGCTTGTTCGCGCTGGCGAGCGTCAGTGGAGTACCAAACGTGCAGCTTGTCGAACTCAACTACATCGTGTTTAGGTGGCTTGATGTAAGTTCCGCCGCGCAGAAAGGCATCGATATGGCGTGCCGCTTTCTTGCCATGGCCGACGGCGATCGTTACTGTGCGCTCGTCCGGCACCATATCACCACCGGCAAATATTCCCGGCGCGCCAGTCATCATCTGCTCATCCACTACTACGGTGCCGTCCAATTTAAATTCAAGACCAGGCACGCGTTGCATAAATTCCGTATCAACATCCTGGCCCAGTGCCAGGATCAGCGAATCTACCTCCAGCGTTTCCAACTCTCCGGTCGGTTGCGGCTTCCCATTTTCGTCGATGCGCATTACTTCCACCGTGAAGGTGCTGTGATCTATCTCCTTGATGGTCCGCAGCCAATGGATCTTAACCCCCTCCTCCATCGCCTCATCTGCTTCGAATTCATGTGCTGGCATATGCTCGCGATCGCGGCGGTAGATGATCAGCGCCTCGTCCACGCCTAGTCGTTGCGCCGTGCGCGCCGCGTCCATAGCGGTATTACCGCCGCCGTAAATGGCGACCCTCCGGCCCAGCTTGGGTGGGTGCCCGCTTTCCACGTCTTTGAGAAACGTCATCGCGTCGAGCATCTTGCCCGCGTCACGCGCCGGAATATCGGTGCGTTTGCTGATATGCGCACCGACGGCAACAAACACTGCGTCGAAGTTTCCCTGCCGCTGTTCGCTGAGGAGGTCTTCGACCTTGCGGTTGAGCACGAATTTGACGCCCATGCCCTTGATGCGCTTGACCTCGGCGTCAAGGTCGGCGCGCGGCAAACGGTAGGCGGGGATACCGAAGTGCATCATCCCACCGGCCATGGGCCCCGCTTCATGGATTTCGACCTGGTGGCCCAGGCGTGTTAAATGATACGCCGCCGACAATCCGCTGGGGCCTCCGCCCACCACCAGCACGCGCTTGCCCAACGGCGCGGCGTCAGGTTTTACCTGCCAACCTTCGTCATTCGCCAGATCGCCGAGAAAGCGTTCGACCGCGTGAATACTGACCGTGCTGTCCAACTCGGCGCGGTTGCAATGGCTTTCGCAGGGATGGTAACAGACCCGCCCGTGTACTGCCGGCATGGGATTATTGCGTACCAGTGAGCGCCACGCCGCTTCGAACTCGCCCGCCTGCGCCAGCGCCAGCCAGGCTTGAATATCCTCTCCCGCGGGGCAGGCGTTGTTGCACGGCGGCAGCAGATCAACATAGTTCGGCCGCTTTAGCCGTTGCGGGCCGGTACCATGCGGCAGCAGCAAGTCGGGCGACTGTGTCATGTCACTGGGCTTGTGCGCCATAGTGTTACCTCAGTCAATAGCGAGGCACGCGCGGCTAGGTTCACGCATCCCCCGCAAGCTTAACGTCTGCGCTCAGCGATCACTTGATCTGGATCAAGGAAGTAAAGAGGAATGAATAACGGCGCTATAATACAACGGCGAGGACTCGCGATGCCGCGATCTCACCTGTGCTACTTTGTGTCGCGCTCTCTTTTGCGCTACAAGCTTTGTAATACCGAGTTGATTTGCATCAAAGGCGGCAGGTTGCGAAACAGGTATTCTTCCAGCACAATAAAAAGCAAATGCAAACGGGTGAGATCCATGGTCGGCCCTAGTTGCCGGTTAGCAGGTAAAACCGCATAGGCAAATGCTATGAGCCAACGACTTCGCAGCTTCACCTTACTCACACTTCTGCTGTTCATCACGGCGTGCACAAGTCTGAAGACCGGCTCTGAGTGCTATATCGATGAGCAAACCTTGTCAGGTTATCAAACATTTAGCTGGATTAGCGACGACGCCCTCACGGTGTTCGACGAAACGCACTATATCAGTCCGCTGATGATCGAGCAGATTATAAACGGTATTCAAAATGGTTTCGAAGACGCTGGCTACAGCGCGATCGAAAGCGAAGACGATGCTGATTTTCTAGTATCTGCCGTCATAACGACCCGCCAGTCCCACGAGGACGTGATTTACTTCCCCGCCAGAAGCCCCGACGCTTTAAGTAGCATCGAACGCGGTGATGTGCACCTGAAACTGAAAACCAGTGGCTTTTTGGCTGTTGATGTTTATGACGGCACAACCGGCGCGCCGCTGTGGCGCGGTTGGGCGGAACGCCCGCTGGAAATTTCCGATCGCAATAACGCCAAACAGGTGATCCGTCAGGCGGTGACCACGATCATCGCGCAATTTCCAGCGCGTTGATAAGCCGATAAAGCAACGCGTCGCTAATGAAGCGCCTAACGTTACAGTATGAGTGACGAAGTACATTAGGCAACCTCGGGCACGCTTTGTCGAATGCGCGCCAGCAGTAGTTCGTTGATCAAAGGTTTTCCGATGACGTCGATCGCGCCGGCATCGATTGCACGAACCTTGAACGCGTCATCGACACGGCTCGATATCAACACGGTCGGCAGCGAAATATTACGCTCCTGCAATTGCCGAAAAAAATTGAAATCGACCACTTTTGTGGCATCGAAATCCACAATGAGAAATCCGCTGCTGTAATCATAATACGCGGCGAGAAAGTGCTCCGGGCTGATATAGCCACGCACTGGCCACTGCAGGCTTTTCAGTAGCTCGCTCAAACCACCCAGTATGGCCGAGTCTGGCTCGATTACGTGTATTGTGCTCAATAATTTAGACCTTCAGTCAAGACGCTACGATAGTTTCCTCGGTTTTTTCGCCGGTGAATATATGGCAACCAGTGTATAAGAAGGCGGAATTGAAGAGTAATTAGGTAAACTACGTAGAGGGTCTCAAGCTAGTCCTAACCGCAGTTTGTCCATATGCGCGCCATTGCGCATGGCCTCGACTGCCATGGGGATGTCACCGTGACTGGTGATAAATATGATCGACAACAGCGTGCTTTTTTCTAAGTATCTTCCCTAATACACGACGAGGCGCACATTTGTCACAATAGCAGTTCTACTGGGGAAATACGTAAGAGGGCACCAATGAGCTCAGCGCAATGCTGGAAAGAAGCCGAGTATTCAAATGGGCGTGAATCGAGCCAAGCTGCGATAACACCACGCACACTAAACGCCTTGGCGCGCAAACCGCATAGCGCTGCCAAAACAGACAATCCTTTGCAACGGGTCGCCGCACTGGGCCAGTCAATATGGCTGGATGACGTCGATGGCAATACAGTAGAAAGCGGAGAACTCGGTGAATTAATCGCACGAGATGGCCTATGCGGATTATGCTTGAACCCATCTACACTCACGCGTTCGATTGCGGATGGCAATGATCATGACAAAGAAATCTGCGCTCGGTCCCTGGTCGGACAATCGGCTAGTGAAATTTACAACGTCCTCAGTATACGGGGCGCGCAGAATGCCGCTGATAAGTTTCTACCGCTATATGAGCGTACCAATGGCAAAGATGGCTACGCTAGCGTGGAGCTCAATCCGCATTTGGCGCATGATGTCAGTGGCTCGATAGCCGACGCGCATCGCGTTTGGAATGCGCTTGACCGTCCTAACACTTTTATTAAGGTACCAGCGACCGCTGCAGGACTCGCCATTATTGAGCAACTCATCAGTGAGGGTATTAATGTTAGCGTCGCTTTGCTGTTTGGCCCGCAGCGTTACCGGCAGGTGCTGGACGCCTATCTGGCGGGTATTGAATCGCGCGTGGCGCAAGGCAAATCTGTGAATCGCGTGGCCTCGGTTGCCAGTTTCTCCGTCAGCCCAATTGATGCCATAGCGGAGCCCATACTGGAAAATTTCATCGAGCAAGACAGCGAGCCAGCGGATTTGGCCGAGGAACTGCAGGGACGAATTGCCATCGCCATCGCCACTATTACATATCGAATCAACCAAGAAACGTTCGCCAGCGATCGATTCCAGCGGCTGGCGAAAAAAGGGGCGCATGTGCAACGTTTACTATGGGCCGGCTGCAGCGGCTCCAAAAACCCGCACTGCAACGACATACAATACGTTGACGCACTGATCGGTCCGGACACTATCAACGCGCTGGCGCCTGCAACCCTGGCCGCCTATCGTCTTCACGGTGAGCCTCGCTCCCGGCTCGATAAAGATATCGGGCAGGCGTACCAAATACTTCAGTGTTTACCGGACCTGGGCATCAATATTAACGCAATGGAGAAGCAGCTCGAGGAAGCAGGTATCAAAACCTGCAATGCGCTATACGACGAGCTGTTGGCGATACTGGATGTGGCTGTGACTACCGATTCCAAGCTAAAGCTATCAGAGCACGAACGCCTGAATTGTATTTAATCAGTTCCAAATCTCCGAAAGTAACCAGTCGTTTCGCAAGCTGTGCTATGTATACCCTAGCATGAAGCAAGGTTACTATCCGCCCAGTTCGTGTTCGCGGTATTTTTGCAAAAATTCACCGCAACAGCGGCAAGCATCGACGTAGGTGAAAATACCGACCAGGTCGTCACTGTGCGTGACTAGCGCGCATTCATGGCGGCCCTGCGCCATCGCCAGCAACACTCGCTCCAGCGGTTCATCGATATCGACCACGTAAGGGTTTGGCACGTACGCATCCTGCACCAATAGTTCGTTCATGTCGGGATAACCTAACTCCGGACTCAGAATAAGATGAATATCCTTGTTGCTGATACTACCCACCAGTGAGCCCGCAGATACAACGGGCAATTGCTGTACTTTGTTCTCTACCATCAAGCTGCGCGCTTGCGCCAGTGGTGCTTCCAGTTCAACGGTGAATGCGAACGGTGAAAACGCTGTTCTAATTCGTGGTGGCTCTAACATATCTGATTGTTTGCTGATGGATGTTGCAACTTATTTAACTTTTCCAATACGTACCGCCAACACATCACAATGCGCACCGTGCAGCACGGCATTTGCCGTTGAACCGAGTAACAACTGCGCGCCGTGCCGGCCCCACTACAATCAGATCAACATCGTTGGCTTTAGCGACATCGTGAATTTTTGCCGCGGTGCGACCTGATTCCACAAACTGCCGTTCTAGTGCGATATGGTATTGGTCGCCGATTTCCTTGATTGACTGTTTTGCGTGCGCTATGGACTCATTCAGCAACTCTGTGAGAACACGGTAGGTATATGCAGCTGGATGGATAATCATTTCAACCACATGTATCAAACTTAGCCGGGTCGATTCACGAGATAAGCTTAGCGCACGCTCCAGTACAGAGGTATGGGTTTCCTCAAAATCCACGGCTATCAAAATATGTCGGTAGTCGCTCATCACAAGTGCCGTTATCCCGATTTCACGCCAATTGGCGTCGCTGTTCGTGCATTACACCCGCCAGCGACTCAAGCTCATAGCTGTCGATTATTTCGATCAAGCGGCCGCGTGGATTTATCACATGGTCTTTTTCCAACAGGGCAAACGCGCGGCTGATACTTTCCAGTGACAAGCCCAGATAACGACTCACGTCGGTGC
>JBPCXM010000272.1:0-3518 GCA_051008535.1 Pseudomonadales bacterium
ACTGGATATAGTCAGCGCCGGAGAGCGCCCATTCAAGTTCCAGTTCCAGGCCTTTGATGGTTGCTTCTGATGCATTGCGCACGACGGTGCTGCCACCGGTATCTGCAACCCCATCGCCATTGTTATCAAGCCGATCCTGATTGGAGAACTGCAAGTCATCGTAATCGGCAAGATATAGTGCAGTGTTTACGCGCATATTGTCATTGAGAAATTGAGATTTGATACCCAACTCATAGTTAATCACGGTCTCAGGTTCTGCGTTGTTGCCCGCATCCTGAATATGGCCCGACTTGAAGCCGGTAGAGACCGAGGTATACAGCATCACATCTTCAAGCAGGTCAATGTCATAGCGAATGAGTCCACTGGTGTTTTCCCAGGTGGCCGAAAAGTCGTTAACCTGCCGGACCCAGCAAGGTTCATCGCCAATGCCTTCATTAGTACCCTCATCGTGGGGGAGGCCTGCGCGAATTGCTTCGCGGGTTGCAATGTCGGCATATATTTGGTTCGGGCCAGGAGCACCCGGTCCAATTGAACCGGCCTCAGTATAAGGACCCAGCACGGAAGTCACTCGACAATTCAGAGCCCGTCCGTCGCGATCAGATTTAGTGTCTTTTGTGTAGCGCGTTCCCAGCGTTAATCGGCTAACTGTATTAAGATCATAAATCGCTTGCGCAAATACCCCCAGCGATTCGACACGCCTGTCTGGTTGCACAGCATACGAAACGGCTGCGCCCTCATCATCACTGATCCAGCTTGTAGCACCCTCAGGAGATCGACTTCCTCCAGCATTTTGCTGGTCGACGGCAAACACGATTTCATTTTGTTCTTCTGAAGCAAACGCGCCCATAATCCACTTCAATCGCCCCTCATCGCCGTTCAATAGTTGAATTTCATGGGAATAAAAATTAAAAGTGGAGCTGTGGGTACGTTGTTGCTCGAAGCCGCCATCGCGCCCATTATCGGCATCGAAAATCTGCCGCCGGTCCATTTCCGACAAGCCGAATATATATCTCAGCGTATAGTCACCGGCAAAACGGTATTCGAACCGCGAACGCAACGCATCATTAGTCAGATCAAGAAAAGACGGGCTGTCAAAAACAACCCCGCGAGTGCTCCGTTCAACCAGTGTAGGGTCCAATTCCGCAATGCCGGTGCTGTTATCGCTATATCTCTCCGCGCTGAGGAATGCCGTAAAACTGTCAGTAGGCTGCCATAAAGCCGAGATTCGCCAACTCGTCTGATCTGCAGTTTCAGGTCCCTTCTGATTAAGGTCTAAAGCTTGATCATAATCACTCAGCTCGGCGACAGTCGCAGGATACTGCGGTCCCTGGCCCACGTAGTTATCAAGCAAATCGGTATAGCCGTCGTGTTGGTTGCTGGCCCCGGCAATACGCAAACTAAAGGCGTCACTTAGCGGCAGATTGAGCGCGCCACGAAGGCCTGTGTGGTCAAAGTTGCCATAAGACAAGGATATATCCGCAGACATCGCATTGAGTGCTGGCTCTCGAGTGTAAACATTGATACTGCCGGAGGCCGAGTTACGCCCAAATAATGTACCTTGAGGGCCACGCAATACTTCAACTCTATCGACATCGTACAACAACGCCGCTGCACCTTGGGACCTTGGCGAATAAACACCATCGACATGAATCGCCACCGGCCCGTCCGCGATTTCGGTAATATTAGTGGTACCAACACCTCGCAATTGAACCAGTATCGCAGCCTGTGGAGCGGTATCAATCATCTCCAGGCCCGGCACAATGTGGGTAATATCACGTAAATCCTGGACCTGATTCCGATTCAGTATTTCCTGGTTCAGCGCAGTCACGGCAATTGGCGTATTTTGCAGATTTGAGGAGCGCCGGGTCGCCGAAATAACCACTTCTTCAAGTAATGGTTCCTGCTCATGCTTTTCCATAGGCTGTTCTACTACTAGTTTGGCAACAAAAATTGAAACCGCCCGATTTTTGGTAAACTGGTAGTCTAAACCTGTGTTAGCGAGCAGCATTTCCAGCGCTTCTGCTCGGGTCATTGCGCCCCGCACTTCGGGTGTTACAAACTGCTTTAAGGTCGCGGTCAAGCCAACGATGTTGACATCGGCTTGAATGGAAAAAAACACTAATGCGGAGTCCAGCGGTTGCGAGGGAATTTCAAAGTTTATAGCAGACTCAATAGTCTGAGCGATACAAACGTTTACCCGGCCCAAAATACAGGCAAACGCAAACAGAGCTGCAATCTTTGCAGTTTTCGTGCGGCACATATTGAGTTAGCTCGGTCATTACTCCCAATATATTGAGTAACAACAATGTTATGGTCATTAAAGGTATAGTTTGAAAATGACTATAGCATTTCGAGCTTTTACATACGACTTTCCCTAACTTATTAGAATATCTGGTCGCCTCAAAACTCATTATCACGCCCAAGGTGCGATCTCACTGGCTATTGCGAATGTATTGAGAGGTTCGTTCGTGTTTCTCAACGTGTGATCTTACCCGCTAACGGGAGACATGGCATTAAGCGGCGGTAGTGACATACAAATTGGGTGGCTGCTTTACTCATTAGCCTCAACCCTAAGAATGCCTGCCAGCAACGCAATTACGCAGGCAAGAACTGACATAATTAAAAAAGCTACTTGAAGCGAAGTGACCTCTGCGACGAAACCGATGAGTGGAGGCCCTAGCAAAATACCACCATATCCCAGCGTTGATACACTTGCGATAGCCGCGCCTTGAGGTATATTTTTATCGTTGGCAGCTCGAGTAAACGCGAGGGGCATGACCACAGCGTAGCCAATACCCATCAGAGCGAACCCTAGCAAAATCATAGGAAAAGTAGCCAAGAACACAGCAATGAGTGATCCAACTGCAGCGACGGATCCTCCGACGCGAGCTGCTGTGACCGGACCTAGCCATGCCACGATTCGATCGCCGATCAGGCGCATTGTCACCATGGTAATTGAAAACACGACATAGCCCAATGCCGCCTCGGCGTCACTCACAGATGCAACAGATACCAGAAAAATCGCACTCCAGTCCGCCATCGCGCCTTCACCTAAAGAGGCACAAAACGCAACCAAGCCAACAACGAACAAAGCGCCACGTGGAAACACAAATAGAGATTCTGAGTGATTCTCAGTTAACATTTTCGTGGAAGACCATGGAATTGTTGTAAAAGACAATGTGATTGTTGTAAAAATGACTGCAGCCAGAACAAAGTGAATGGGGAAATTCAGTTCTATAGCAGCGGCTGCAGACCCCGAAGCCGCGCCAATACCAGCGCCAACACTGAACATAGCGTGAAATGAAGACATGAGGGGACGCTCACCAGCACGTTCAACTTCCGCTGCCCATGCATTCATGGCCACATCCATTGCGCCGTGAGCGGCGCCAAAAACGAACAAAGCCAGAGCGAGTGTCCATGTCGTTGGACTAATGGCAATGAGCATGAGCGCAATGGCATAGGCGATAGCCACTTTTTTTGTCACAACTGAGCAACCCAACCGATCTGATGCTCGTCCA
>JBPCXM010000273.1:0-2544 GCA_051008535.1 Pseudomonadales bacterium
CTCCAATCACAGTAACGAGCTGTAAATGTTTGGCCAGAGCAAGGCATAGTACGCTGATAGCGATTAAAAATATTTTCTTGGCCAATGTATGGCGAACGGAAAGCATCGAGTAAACTGCAATGCATCCCAATAAAAAAAAAAGTTCCATGTAGAGTGTCCATCCGGCAGTATAGAGAAAGCTCAATTGCGTGAGGTGCTGTACAAAATAGCCCGGCGGCAATCCACGCCGCCAAGCGGCCTGCAGACTTTCGAACCCAGATAAATAAAACTAATGCCCATATCACGCCGAAAATAAGGACCGGAATGCGTGCAACGACAAGACTATCGCCAAATATGCTGAAAAGTTCACCAATCAACATGGTAAAAAGCGCTGCCCGGTCATAGGAGCCATCCGCTATGCGTAACGAACCTTCCATAGCCCACGACTGAGCAGCAAGAACATGAAACATTTCGTCACCGACTGGCAGGTGAGCAACCCCCACTCCCACTAGCCTTACAACGGTCGCCAACAGAATCAGGAGTCCCAAATCAATCACTAGAGTCTTATCCAACTTTTGAAGTTCCGCCATTAACGTGCTCCTGCCTGTTCAAATTTTGCAGTATTGTAGCCAGTCTCTATATTGCTGATATTCTTTTTCGCTAATTCAGATTATCTACTGGATATAGTTCGAGTGCCACGTATCTCTCCTCTTGATAACAAACTCTCTCTGCGAGGTATGATGGTGCCCCATCACTGTGTCAGCTTCTATAGGTTGGACTCTACCGAAAGCCAAAATGACTAGTTGGCTGTGAAGATGGTCGGAGGTTTACTGATCACGGCTTGAGTGGGCCTGTGGCGACTATTTTGGCTACGGGTAAAATCCGAAACTCCTTTTCCCAATCTAGTTGAAAATCTCCTTAATCATATATTCCTTATTCTCTTTTGAATGCGTGAAGATCACCGTCTCCCCCACCAGTCCGATCGCCATAAGTTGAAAACCGAGGGTAAAGAATAGCGTAAATAAAACAAGAAGTGGTCTATCAGCTAAATCATTAGAAAAAACGAGTCTATCAATAGCGAGATAAATGAGTCCGATAGTACCTACAGCAATGGCACTGCCTCCCAGCAAGCCAAAAAAACGTAGTGGTTTCTTGTTAAACTTTGTTAGAAAAACAATCGTCAACAGGTCTAATATGCGTCTGGAATAAATGCCAGGCCCATACAATCGTCGACCGGAATCTGCAGGGCTTTGTCTTAGCGGTACCTCTATATAGCTAAATCCTAACTGATGCGCAAGCAACGGTAGGAAGCGATGCTGATCGCCGTATATATGTACTTCTTTTAGCACTTGAGGTTTGATCAACCTAACCCCACAGCCAATATCGCTGATTTCCTGGTGCGATAGCGAATTCAATAGGAAATTAAAAGTTTTTGTTTGCGCTCGATTAAACATTCCGTCTAAGCGCGGCGAACGCTTTGCGAGCACCATGTCATACTCGTCTATTTGGTCGAAAAGCGTTTGTAGGTCGCTGCTTTCGACTTGCAGATAGGGAGGCAAGGTGAGAATGAGATCACCTGAGGCTTTGGAAAAACCTGCTTCTATCGCAGTCGCTTCCCCGTAGTTTCGGTTGAGCACAAGCAATGTAAGGTTTTCCTGCTTGTCTTTCAGAGCGCGCAGTGAGGAAACAGTTTTAAGATCGTCACTTGCAACTACATATATATATTCGACGTGATCAGCCAGCTCATCGCAGTATTGTTTATATTCGTAGTAATGATCTGCGACATCCCGGGTACGCTCGCAGACGGGGACAATTATGCTGAGCTTGTTAACTTTAGAGCTGCTAGTCATCACAATGTCCTATCACGATTTGGCCGTCAAAAGAGCCAATTTATCAACCTTCATCGGGCTACGCTGATAAACAAGCTCGCAGAGAAAACCGAGACCCACCAAAAAAGACCCCATTGAAAAGAGAATCATAACCACACTTACTGTCACGATCGTCGGTGCATCCGCAGCGAACTGAAAAACCAAATAAATCATGCTGAGTATTGAAATGCTAAATGGTGCAATAGAAAGCTTGGCGAACCATCTAATTGGATGGTCGACCAGAGAAAGAATAGTTTTAATCATCAGTAGGTCAAGCAGGACCTTGTAGACCCGCGAAAGTCCATATTTTGACTCGCCAAATTGACGAGCGTGGTGTTTGACTTTAACCTCCGCCACGCGGGCTCCGCTTAGTGAAAGCAAAGCAGGAATGAATCTGTGCATCTCGCTATAGAACGGCAGGCTCTGCATCACCTCCGCTTTATAAACTTTTAGCGAGCAACCATTATCTTTTATGGGAACACCAGTAACCCAGCCAATAAGGCGGTTTGCAATCATAGACGGAATTTTGCGACTGATCATCTTATCCTGACGGTTGTGGCGCCAGCCGACAACGATATCGTAACCTTCATCAAGTTTTTTCACCATCATGGGGATATCGGTTGGATCATTTTGTAGATCACCATCCATTGTCACTAGAATCTTGCCGCGCGCATTATCAATACCGGCAGCCATGGCT
>JBPCXM010000274.1:0-3890 GCA_051008535.1 Pseudomonadales bacterium
CATAGGCTGGCGATCATGGCACAGGCATGCGGACACTTATGCTTAAAGTAAGCGCCATTGAGACCCGTTTTGCTTTTGTCAGCCTTTTTGCATTGTTTGCAACATCTCAAACATCTTCTGCTGCAGCGTAGTCACCGCTTTTAGCGGTCGCACCATGACTTTAAAGTCGACAATTTTCCCGTCGTCGTTCCAACGAATCAAATCCACGCCGTTGATGTGTACGCCGTCTATCTCAGTGACAAATTCCAGCACGGCGTCATTCTCTGCTATGACTTCCCTGACATAACTGAATTTATCGCCAGCGAGTACTTCGAAAGCGGCAGCTAAATACATAGTGGTGATTGCTTTGCCTTCCTGCGGTGTGTGTACGACCGGCGAATGGAATACGACGTTGTCGGCTAGAATGCTATCCAGACCAGTGGCGTCGCTCTCGCTAATCAGTTTATGCCATTGGTTGATCGTATCGCTTTGCATCATCAAGGTTACTCTGGTTGCGGTGACCAAGGTCGGCTATTTGCCGAACTGTTCCATCGTCACATGTTTCGGGTGGGAGCTAATTCGCTGTAGCCATTGCTGTACGGAGGGGTAAGTCGTGAGATCAAATCCACCCTCATGCGCTGCGTGTGTATACGCGTAGAGGGAGATATCGGCGATGCTATAGCTAGTTCCAACTAGGTAAGGGGTAGCCGTGAGCTGCTGTTCCATGACCGCCAACGCTTTGTGGCCACCTTCTTGCAGCGAATGATACTCAGCCTCGCGCTCGGCCGGCAGCCCAAGATACTTGTTGATAAAGCGTGCTACCGCGATGTAAGGCTCGTGGCTATATTGCTCGAAAAACTGCCACTGCAAAACTTTAGCGTGCGCATAAGTTTCGCTAGGGAGAAAGTCGCTGTCATTGGCGAGGAAATTAAGAATCGCGTTCGACTCGGTCAAATATTTGCCGTCGGCCAATTCCAAAATCGGAATTTTCGCACTTGGATTTTTGGCCTTGAAATCTTCGGTGCGTGCTTCGCCTTGCAGAATATCAACATGAATCCAATCATGGTCAATATCCAGCAGTGCCATAAGCAGCTTTACTTTGTAACAGTTGCCCGAGATGATATCGCCATAAACATTGTACATATCAGCCCCTCAAAAGTACGGCAGCCATCAATAACCGCGTTTGATATCCACAACATTCAACATGCGTTCGCCACGCACATAACGGCGTAGATTCTCACGCACCAATAACCAAACGCGACGAATGCTCTGGTCGCTGCGTGCGCTGATATGCGGCGTAATTAAAACGTTAGGTAACCCCCATAACTCGTTGTCTTTGGGTAGCGGTTCGGGGTCGGTAACATCCAGCGCCGCAGCGGCGATGTCGCCTTCTTTCAAGGCCATTGTCAAATCATCTGTGACGACGCTGGCGCCGCGGCCGATATTAATAAAATAAGCGTCTGAGCGCATCGCATCGAACACGGTAGCGTCAAACATGCCTGTTGTGGCTGGTGTCAGCGGGGTGGCATTGACAACGACGTCGGCCTGCTTGATCAGTTCGGGTAGCTCATCGGCCAGGCCAACGCGGTCGACATACTCGGGGCCCTCGCGACTGGAATTGCGTGTTGCAATAATACGCATGCCCAGCGCATGCGCCCGTTTGGCGATTTCCGTACCAATACCCCCTAGGCCGACAATCAGCATGGTTTTACCACGTATTTCGATGGACTCTCTAGTGCCTTGTTGCGTTCGTTCCCAGGTCTCCTGGCTTTGTAATTGTTGATAGCGCGGCAAGTCGCGCGCCAACGAAAACAACATTGCCAACACGTGTTCGGCAATGGCTGGTCCATGTACGCGCTGCATATTGGTGAGTAGCAGGTTGTTATCCTGCAACTGGGCTGCGCCAACGCAGCGGTCAACCCCTGCGCTGTAGCTTTGGACCCAGCGCAGTTGCGTGCCGGCTTGCAACACCTGTGGCGTGCAAAAACCGAGTAGCACATCGGCACCCTGCAGCGCAGCAGGGAGCTTGCTAAATTCTGCAACAGGAACAAGCTCTACACCGTTGCTGACTTGTTGCAATTGTTCCATCGCTTGCGATGGTGATGCCAGCTGGCCGCCTGGCAGAAACACGACGACACGCTTTGGCTTTTGCCAGCTCGCCGACTTGCGAATCGCCTGTTTGCTCTCACGCAGACCAAGCTCATCAATCAGTGATTGCGTAGCTGCGTCGGTCTTCGACTTGGCTTGCGAGGGGGTTGCGACGCAAAGCACGATCAATACGGCACTAAGCAGTTGAGTCATGCGCGACATCGGTGATACTCCAATCGGGTCAATAGTACAATAGAAATGAAAACCTAAAACGATTCGATCAAACTAACCATCTTCGCGCGGGTTGCTTCGTCCGGTAGACCACCGTAGCTTGCTCCCATATTGTCTGCCATGTGTTTCACTTTCGATGTCATTGGAATGGCGCAAGTGACCGCGGGATGGCTGACGACAAATTTTAGGAAGAACTGGCCCCAACTGCTGCAATCAAACTCCGCGGCCCATTTTGGCAGCTTTTTGCCCTTAATCGCTTTGAACAAATCGCCACGCTGAAAGGGGCGGTTAATCAACGTTGCGATGCCTTTGTCGGCGGCGAGCGGTAATAAACGCTGTTCGGCAGCACGTTCGCCCATGCTGTAGCTGAACTGAACAAAGTCCAGCTTCTCAATTTCCATAATGCGTTCCAGCTCGGCATGATCGCGCCCGTGTGAAGTGGTGATACCGAGAAAACGTATTTTTCCCTGCTCCTTCCACTCACGCAGCGTGGCGATATGAATCTGCCAATCGCGCAGGTTATGTATTTGCATTAAGTCCATCTTTTTCACACCCATGCGCTGGAAAGACTGGTCCATCTGCTTAATGCCGGCTTCGCGCCCGTAGGTCCACACTTTAGTTGCCGCAAACAGATTCTCCTTGTTTTTGACGCCTTTCAGTAATTCACCAATCGCGCTTTCGGCATCACCGTACATCGGTGACGAGTCGATCAATTGCCCTCCCCGGTCAAAGAAGGTCTGCATGACTGCGCCAAGTTGTTTTTTTGTCTCGGGATCATCCATACCGGCGAGGTTGCCCGCGGTGCCGAGGCCAATCACCGGCAGGTATTCGATCGTATGTGGTATATTGCGCTGCACCAGACTCAAGGTGTCGGCCATCGCCCATGTCGGAAACAAGCCAGCAGCAGTGGTGACACCTGCCAGCTTCAGCAGGTCTCGGCGTTGTATCGTTAAAAAATCTTCTTTCATCAGTTGTTACCCCCAGCAGCCACTTATTCTATGGCTCAGACTCGTGAATGGCTATTTGTTCGTGTTTTTTACCGAGGAAATATGCCACCGCCGCCCACAACAGCGCCAGTGGTACCGCGATGAGCGCGATATTGGCAAGCTGCAAACCTATGCCTTTAAAGCCCGCATAAACCCAGGCGCTAATTGCGTCGCCGCTGCGATACACGGTGGTATCAATGAAGTTTTTGGCCTTGTATTTGTGTTCGCGGTTGAGCACCACGTAAAGCATTTCCCGCGCAGGCCGCATGATCGCGTAATTGCCGGCACGGCGCAGCACCTGCAACACCACGATAACCCACAGTACAGGTGCGAAGCTCAAGGCCAGGAATCCAACAGCGAGCAGCAACGGTACCAGCGCCAGTGTCCACGCGATACCAATGGCTTTCACGATCCGACCGGTCAAGAATACCTGCAAAACCAGGGTCAGCGCATTAGTGGCGAAATCCATGTTAGCGAATACCGCCGTGCGCGCCGCGGAATCGGCAAAGGCATCCCGAATAATTTGAGCCTGCTGGAAATACAAAAAAGTAGACAGCGTAGTGTATAGCAAAATTAACAGGCAAATGCCGAGTAGATAACGGGATT
>JBPCXM010000275.1:0-2585 GCA_051008535.1 Pseudomonadales bacterium
ATCTCGTCCGTATTCCTTAACCACCATCAAGGTTAACCCGAGACCGTTTCACTAACAGCCTCCATTCTAAGCCCCTCAAGTATAAGGCAGTATATCCGAATAATTCTATTTTTAGTATCATCCTACAGGTTACTGGACAGTGCCAAGTTCTCCGACTGAATAGGCTTTCGATTGAGCGCAACAGATACAGTGTTAGCTCCTACGTTATCACATCAATGAATCCGTCAATGGGTCGGTAGATTTGCTATGGTTCATCGCGCCCTTTAAGTCCAGCCAACAAGCCCAAGCATGCCATGACCAGCTGTTGGACGGCAGGGAACAGCAGCCCTGTGATCCCAAGCACAAAGCTCAGCGGAAACAACCATAAAAGGTGTAGCGGGGAGGCTCCCATGGTCCACACAATGAGGATAAACAGGAGAAAAACAAGTGTCGCAGCAAACAGCGGGGGAACGACGATTTCGCCACTACGCAGTCTTCTGCGGGTGATCAACAACTGTGCAATGACCCACCCAATGGCCACGACCATGATCACTGTGCTGAGGATAGTCATGGTGTTGAGCGACTTAGCATCGTCGATAGCGATTGAAATAACTCGCGCAAAGCATCACTCTACGGGGCACGTGAATATTACCCTGAGGAGTATACCATGGCGCTATGGTTGGCATGGTTTCGAGGTGTTCAAGAGCTACGCGGGGCGTGCGCTCGGGGGCACACTTTTCTGTGGATGAGCTTGGTGCTTGCAGGTTTGTCGATTCGAGCGGATCTGGCGGGCGTGAGCAGTATTGTGCGTGTGCTGGGGCTTGAGACCAAGGTTTACCGACGTTTGTTGCATTTATTCCATACGCCTGGCTTAGACCTGGATAAGCTGACCGGCGCATGGACAGAGTTAGTGTTGAGGCTGTTCACGCCGTTTCGAGTGGGCAACCGCCTAGTATTGATCGGTGATGGGCTGAAAGTGGCCAAGGAAGGCAAGAAAATGCCCGCGGTCAAGAAGCTGCATCAAAGCTCACAGAACAACTCCAAGTCTGAGTATATCTTCGGGCATTCGTTTCAGGCGCTGGGCTTGTTGGTATGTGGCCCCTTGGGGCATCTGTGCTGTGTGCCGCTGACCAGCCGCATTCATGAGGGCGTGGTGTTTACGAACCGCGACCGGCGAACACTGCTGGACAAGTTCGCACTGCTTTTTCTGGAACTCGTTGGCCAGATCAATGCCCCTACAGTGCTGATTGTCGATGCGTATTATGCCAGCCGCAAAGTGCTTCGCCCCCTTCTCGCCGAGGCCCATCACATCATCACCCGCCTGAAATGCACGGCCGTAGCGTATTACCCCGCGGTGCAACCCAAAATACGTCGTCGTGGCCGCCCGCGGAAATATGGTGATAAAGTACGCCTTCGCGATCTGTGGCGCGCACGAGCAAAGCAGTTTATCGAGGCCCCCAGCCCCGTCTATGGTGAAACCGGGATCACGCTACGCTATTACGCGATCGATCTGCTATGGCGGCCCGTGGGCCAGCTGGTGCGCTTTGTCCTGGTCGAGCATCCCACGCGCGGACGCTTGATTCTGATGGGCACGGATCTATCGCTCAGCGCCTTGGAATTGATCGCTTGCTACGCTTACCGGTTCAAGATCGAGGTCGCTTTCAAGCAAGCCGTTCATACGCTCGGCACCTATGCCTACCACTTCTGGATGATGACCATGACACCGATCTCTCGCCGCTCTGGCAATCAGTATCTGCATCGCAAATCCGAGCACTATCGCGATCACCTACGCCGTAAACTCGCCGCCTACCATCGCTACGTCCAACTCGGCTGCATCGCCCAAGGGCTGTTGCAATATCTGGCGTTATATTTTCGCCGCGATGTGTGGGCACATTTTCGCAGTTGGCTGCGTACCATGAATCCGGCTCAACCGCCTTCGGAGGCAGTAGTGGCTCAAGCACTGCGAAATACGTTGCCTGAATTTCTCTTGGATAACTCTGATGAGCATGACTTCAAGAAATTCATCCTCGAGAGAACCGACTTTGAGCGATGCCCGCAGTTACAATTAGCTGCGTGATCTTTTCTCTGGGAAAACGTGGCACTGTCCAGTACAGAACGGAAAACCGTCATAATAGCCCCCTAATCAGTCTGCTTCGCGGCACCATTGCCAAGGATAATAAGCGCCAGCAATAGCCAAGCTGGGCAGTGGCGTCAAGCCCAACGCCATCAACCGGATCAAGCAGACGCCAAAGGCCGCTTTTAATGCTCGGCATTAGGCGGTCCAAACAATTTCTACAAATTTTCCGTCAAGCCAAGGCACGGAAATTGGATTTTTCAATTTTCCCACTTCCTTCAAAATAGGGGTATGTGCTCTCTTTCTAATTTTGAGAACGAATTTGTCTCCATCATAAATAATCCTGCCAGGCATATCGATAAACTTTCTGAATAATTGCGGTGCCAAGGTCCCCTCAAATCGTCTTAAATCCTGGGCAAAAATGTGGTAAAGGGTATCGGCGATCATGGTCCATAAAACATCAAAGTGGATTCAGAGAGCTCGTGAGAAACTCGTCAATGAAGAGTTCCTTGATGAGAAAGAGACGATAACT
>JBPCXM010000276.1:0-6425 GCA_051008535.1 Pseudomonadales bacterium
GTAAGCCTGTAACGGGTATGCGGCGGCAAAGAACGCCACGTCGGAATGATCCAACGCGGTATCCTTGATTGAGCCGATCGCCGCCAGCCGGTAGCCGCTGTTTTTGTTTTCCAGATTGGGCCACAGTAGGCCAGGGGTGTCGAGTAATGTAATGCCGTTTGGCAGCGCGATGCGCTGCTGCGCCTTGGTGACCGCGGGTTCGTTGCCGGTTTGCGCGATAGTTTTACCGACTAGCGTATTGATCAGGGTAGACTTGCCGACGTTGGGAATGCCCATAATCATCGCTTGTATATCTTTCACGCTGCTGCGTTTTTCCGCTGCGATCTTGTGGCACAGGTCTGGCAGGCGACGCATTTTCTCGGGTTCGGCGGTGCTCAGCGCCAGGGTTTTTACACCGCGCTCTTGCTCAAGATACGATTGCCAGAGTTGCGTAGTCGCCGGGTCGGCAAGATCACTTTTGTTCAGTACCTTGATGCACGGTTTGTTGCCGCGTAGCTTGGCCAACATGGGGTTTTCGCTGCTGAAGGGTATTCGAGCGTCCAACACTTCAATGATTAGATCCACTTTGGGCAAAGTGGTAGCGATCTCTTTTTTGGCCTTGTGCATGTGGCCGGGATACCATTGAATTTGCATAGCGTGTGCCTGCTACGCGGACATAAGGCTCCGCAAGCGTTCGAATTTACTCTTAGTCATAGCCAGATTCGGCGCGCCACTTTGCACCAGGTGCCACAGCAAGTCCAGATAAGAATAAATGACACGCAGTAGTGCAAGTCGCTGCAACGCTGTATTCATTGGCACGTCGGAGTAATATTCAAGCAATATCTGAATGGGTGCATCGTCCATCTGATGACCTTCGACGACAACCGCCAGATCAAAGTAGGGGTCGCCCATGGCGGCATACTCCCAGTCCAACGCGAGCAGTTGCCCGTGGTTCCCAATCAGGAGGTTCTCCGCAAGTAGGTCGTTGTGGCACAGGCATCGTTGTAAACATAGCTTGTTGGCGCGCGTAAAAAAATTTTGTAGTGGTTGCCTCAGCGCGCGAATCGCCTGAACAACAAGGCTGTTGCCTGCGCCAGCTTTGTCTATTGTTAGCCAGTAGTGCTCGGCGCGTTGGTATAAGTTTAAAATGCCATCCACCGGAGTGAGCTGGTGCGTGGTTTTCAATAGCTGTGCTAGCTGCAGCAGCTTGTCGGCATCGCTACTGTGTTTTGACTCCCAGCACCGCCCACCATGGTACTCTGTAATGAGAAACCCGCCTTGCGGATCACTATAAACAAGCCCGGGCGCTACCTTTGCTCGGCTGGCGCGCATTAGCACTTGTCTTTCAAGTGTGCGGTCTAATCCGAGCTCGCTCGCGTTTTCTGCGTTTAGACGTAGTACCAAACGCGTATCGTCGGTTTGCAGTAAATAACTTCGGTTGGTTAAGCCACCTTTTAGCTCGCCAACCAAAGTAGGTGCAGTGGCGCTCCAAACAGGCCAGCTATCCAGCCCAGCCGTTAGGTGGTCGCTGGGCATGGCACGGTTCGCGCATTGTAACGTTGCTGCCAGTGCAGGAACCCAAACGCGGCGATAATGACATAGACAATAAACAAGACTGCTGTGAGGTACAGGCCGCGGTCAACATACAAAAAGATAGACACGGCATCGATGACAATCCAGTACAGCCAGTTCTCCAACACTTTACGTGCCACAAGCCAGGTGGTAAAGACGCTGGCCCAGGTAGTGAAGGAATCCAAATAAGGACGCGCCGCATCGGTATTGTTAGAAAGCAGATAACCCGAAACCAGCGTTACCAACAAGATGGTGGCCAACCAAAGGGCGTGACGGTTCGGCGGCCAGGTATGAATCTGTAAGTCTTGTTCGCTATTTGCATGGAGGCGCCACTGGCTCAAACCATAAAGTGCCATACCCATGTAATAAACTTGTAAAGCCGATTCCATCAGCAGGCTGACATTCCAGAACAACACCAGAAATATCGCTGAGCTGGCAAATGCCGCATACCAACATTCGATGCGCTCTTTCACTGCCAACAGCACATAGGCGATGGCCAATAGAACGGCGCAGACTTCCCAACCCGACATGCCTTGCCAGGCGGAAATGATACTACTGCTTAGTGCTTCGAGACTCATCGAACAGGACTTAAGTCACCGTCAATAAACTTGCAAACGAATATGGCACGACCTTGCGTCGCAAACGAACGGCGCATTTCTTTGCGCAAAACGTCTGTGACCAGATCGTACTCTCCGAAAACTTGCGTGCTCATGGTGTTGCCGATTACGCGTAATTCATCGTATTCCTCCAAGCGTGCAATAAATTCGACGATCGCGGGAACGTACTCGTCTTTTAAGGGGTAAAGACTGATTTCAACTGATAATTGCATACCCTATCTCCAGGAGTGACTTCACAAATCCCAATTCGCGGTCACGCCAACAAGGCGTGGCTCGCCGAGTTGTGTGTATGTGCCAACCTCGTAGCCGTTGCGGGGATCATTTCCGAAGCTGCCGAAACCGCGTACTTCATAATCCTCATCGAACAGGTTGCGGGCCCACAATGCCACGCTCCAGGCTGCTGTGCTATAGCCCAGGCGCAAGTGCACCAGTTGGAAGGAATCGGACTGGGCGTTGTGGCGGTCGGAAAAATAAAATTCATCCTTACCTTCCACTTCGGCGCGTGCGTGCCAGCCGTTGGCGAAGTCATATTGACCTCCCAGGGCAAAATTGTAATGCGGCGCGTGCGCTTGATCTCTGCCGCTTAAGTCCAAGCCCTCAGGGTCTGCTTGCGTTGCTGGCGCCAAATATTCGTCGAAGGTGGCACGCAACAAACCTAAGTTAGCGAACACTTGTAAGTCGGTGCCGGCTTGCCAATTCAATTCTGCTTCCAAACCATAGTTTTCACCGCGCGCGGCGTTGGCGATAAAGTCGATAAACTCCGGTACGCTGTCGGGGTCGTTGACATCACGCGGAATGACGAACGAGCTCTTCACCTGTTGGTCTTTGCGCTTACTGTAAAACGCGGACACACGGCTCTGCAGGCGTCGATCAAACCAGGTGGATTTCACGCCGACTTCGATGTTCCACAGGTACTCGGTCTCAAAGTCCAGGCTCGCCTGCGTGCCGACTAGCTGGCCATCGTTATTGATACCGCCCGCCTTGTAGCCACGCGAAACGCTGGCGTAAAGCAATTGCGAGTCGGTGAGTTGGTAATCTAGACCGAGCTTGCCGCCGTATAGCGTTTCGTTCGGGCTATTGGGAGGCAAGGCAGAGGAATCTTTATAGTCGGCTTCCCATTGTTCCAGTCGCAGGCCGGTTGTGAAGGTTAAGCGTTCGCTTAACGCGCTTTGCAGTTGCCCATAGATTGCCGTGTTATCGGTATCGTAGTCGCTAGAAAATAGCGAGTTGAAGGTGCGCTCTCGGTCCAGGCTTTCTCTTTTCGCAAGGTGATACATGCCGATAACCCAATCGGTACTGGTGCCGAACAACTTGCCCGCGTCGCCCGACAATAAGCGTAGCTCGGCGCTGTAAGTCAAGCGTTCGCGCTCGTAGTTGTCCGTCGAGGTGTAGCCGTCGGGATGAAACCCCGCGTAAGTCCAGTCTTCGTCATAGCCGTATAGCAAGTCAGAATCGGCGTAGGAAACGTTGCCCACAAGTTGCATTGCATCGCTGATTTCCCAATCAGCTTTTATTGATAGTGCACTGGTTGTTTGTTCGTCCCGCCCTGGTTCGTCGGAGCGGGTATCGCGGTCATTGTCGAGCGAGAACCCGTCGTAGCCGTTGTCTACGTCAATATGCATGGCGGTAATGTTAACGCTGACATCGTCACTGGCCAGCCAGCGTAAACGACCGCGCAGGGTAAGTTCATCGCGTTCGTTGACATCGTCGCGATCGAGAAAAGTGTTATCCGTAAAACCGCCCGATCGATATCGCTGCACGGCCACGCGGCCAAACAAGTTGTCTTGCACCAGTGGACCGCCAACTGCCAAGCCGAGGCTACCCGTGGCGTAGTCTGCCAGTGACGCTTCGATATGCGACTCGAAGTTATCGCCAGGTGCTTTGGTTTTTATATTGATCAGGCCGGCTAGCGCGTTGGCGCCATAACGCGTGCCCTGCGGGCCGCGCAATACTTCAACCTGTTCAACATCGAACAACGTAGCACCAGTACCTATGCCGCTAAAGTCGATATCATCGATAATAAAACCCACCGAAGGGTTAACCGGTTCCTGAAACTGACTACGTTCCCCGATGCCGCGAATTTGAAAATAACGCGCTCGCGAGGAACCGGCGGAGAAATTAACGTTGGGCGCGAGGTTGATAATATCTTCAATGTGCTGCGCGGCGCGTGCTTGAATCGCTTCGGCCGACATCACCGTCAAGCTCGCTGGCAAGCTTTGCAATTTGCTGGGCCGAAAGTCGGTGGTGACGATGATCTCCGGTATTTCGCTTGTGGTATGCGCAACTCCTTGCGTGACTGGCAAGGCAGCGAAACATAGAACAGCAAGGGCAAGAGCACGTCGTTGAAAAAATTTATGCCGCATCATCCTCTCTCGCAAATAACAAAAGAGATCCGGTGCATGGCGTGGAGATAAGAATGGTATCGCCTATCCCTACGCCGGTATTATCCGGATCAGGTTCAAGGGTTCACCGCGGCAATACCACTGGTGTCTCAGGCTGGGCCACCCCTTAGGTTCAATAGCCGCAATGGTATAGCATGCGACGCAAGAAGTCTGCAAAAAGCAGTACTATGACACCAGCGTTATGAAATCCAGCACCAATAGACTACCTACATATGAATCTTCAATGCAGACCATAGAACAAACCGTACAACGTTGGCTTGAAGACGTGGTCATTGGTTTAGACCTGTGCCCCTTCGCGGCTAAACCGCAGCGTAAGCGACAAGTCAGAGTGTCTGTCAGTGCGGCCGGCACGGAACAGCAACTGCTAAACGACACACAGACGGAACTACGTCTGTTGGATTCCACCGCGTCAGACGAGCTTGAAACCACGTTGTTGATTGTTCCCGACATGCTCGCTGATTTTGATGACTACAACCAGTTTCTTAACCTGACGGACGAGTTACTGCAGCAGTATAATTGGCAAGGTCGCTATCAGATTGCCAGTTTTCATCCGCACTATCGCTTCGCGGGCACATGCAGTGATGACGCTGAGAACCTGACCAACCGCTCGCCGCACCCGATATTGCATATACTGCGCGAGGCCAGCGTGGAAAAAGCGTTGCAAAATTACCCTGCTCCGGAGCAGATTCCAGAGAGAAATATTAATAAGATCAGAAGATTAACTGCAAGTCAGCGGCAAAAAAGCTTTCCCTATCTGGTTCCAGGCGAATAAAGGGTAAACACTCGTTAAATTGCAAAAACACGCGAAATTTGTGAATATTAGGTTATTACTTATACAAAATCAGGGGGATCAGTCATGCGATTAGGAACAAGCTTGCCATTGCTAGCGCTATTGTTGCTGGCGGGGTGTGCCAATCTGGAGTCTGATCCGTCCCAGTTGGAAGCAAATCCGAATCTTGAGCAAGCACGCGCGGCCTATCATGAATTGCGTGACAAAAAGCAGCTGTCGAAAAGCGGCGCTGAAGCCTTGGCTGAGGCGGAGAAAGCGTTAGTCAAGGCTGAGCAATTGCACAATAGAAAAGTTAAAACAGAGCTGGTTGACGGTTATGCCCAGTTATCACTTAGGTTGTCTAGTGTCGCGCTGGAAAAGCAAAGTATCGTTGAGGCGCGGGAAAGGCTTAGTAATGCGACTAAAGAAATGCAGCAACAGCAGGTTGTGCCGGCGTCGTTGAAATCGCAAAACGGAGGCGATACACAAAATGGCCTGCAAGAATCGCAGGATGGACGCGGTCAGGTGTTGACGATCGGCGATGTCTTGTTCGAATTTAATACGGCCGAGCTCAGCCCCGCTGGTGAAAAAGCCATCGAACGCATTGCCGGCATTTTGCAGCAATACCCCGACCGGAATATATTAATCGAAGGCTATACCGACAATAGTGGCAGCGCGGCAGTTAACCGTAACATTTCACAGCAACGCGCGGAAAATGTAAAACGTGCATTGGTCGAACTTGGTGCCGCCGAAGAAAAAATCGGCGCGATTGGTCTTGGTGAGTATTATCCTATCGCCGACAATGGCAGCAACGAAGGCCGGATAAAAAACCGGCGAGTAGAAGTCATTATCCCCCCGTCCTGATAAATCGCAGCGCTTGACCGCGTATTAAAGCCGCGATCAATGCGGACTTATTTCACGTAGACTGAAAGCTGTAAATAGCCAAAATCTGCTTTTTAACGTATGGTGGCGCACGTAAAATACGGCGGGCACTGAGATGTTTGTTTTATACCCCGATATCAAACCCTATCGAACCCAGCGCATGAAAGTGTCGCCGCCGCATGAGCTGTATGTGGAGGAGTCTGG
>JBPCXM010000277.1:0-4760 GCA_051008535.1 Pseudomonadales bacterium
AAGTTGCGTGGACCATGTCGACCGGCGTTTTACGGGGGCATGAAGGTGGTCCGCTGGTGATCGGCGATACCATGTATGTACAAACCCCTTTTCCCAACAAGGTGTTCGCCATTAGCCTGGCGGACCAAGGATTAAAATGGGCGTATGAGCCGAAGCAAGACCCGTCGGTTATTCCGGTTATGTGTTGCGACACGGTCAATCGCGGACTGGCCTACGGGGACGGCAAAATCTTCCTGCTGCAAGCCGATGCTACATTTATCGCGTTGGATGCGGCCACCGGCAAGCTGGTGTGGTCGGTAAAAAATGGTGATCCCAAGAAAGGCGCGACCGGCACCAGTGCGCCACTGGTTGTAAATGACAAGGTCCTTATTGGGATCAGTGGTGGTGAATATGGCGTTCGAGGACATGTCACCGCTTATGACACCAAAACGGGCAAGCAAGTCTGGCGCGGTTACAGCACTGGCCCAGATAATGAAATGCTGGTGGACCCGAAAAAAACAACGCATATGCTGAAACCCGTCGGTAAGAATTCCGGAATTGATTCATGGAAAGGGGACGAGTGGAAAATCGGTGGCGGTACCACCTGGGGTTGGATCTCTTATGATCCGAAACTTAATCTCGTCTATTACGGTTCGGGCAACCCCGGCACCTGGAATCCTAGGCAGCGTCCAGGTGACAACAAGTGGTCCATGGCAATCTGGGCCCGTGATGCTGATACCGGCATGACGAAGTGGCTCTATCAAATGACACCACATGATGAGTGGGACTACGACGGCATCAACGAGATGATTTTGGTGGATCAGAAAGTCAAAGGGAAAAAACGCAAAACCCTGGTGCATTTTGACCGCAACGGTTTCGCATACACGATGGACCGCAAGACGGGTGAACTGTTGGTTGCAGAGAAATTTGATCCGGCGGTGAACTGGGCGACTCACGTTGATATGAAAACCGGACGACCTGCAGTAGTTGCCAAATACAGCACCGACAAAAATGGCCCAGATGTAGACACGCAAGGGGTCTGTCCCGCTGCGCTAGGTACCAAAGACCAGCAGCCAGCCACCTATTCGCCGCGTACAGGCCTGTTCTATGTGCCAACCAACCATGTGTGCATGAACTACGAGCCTTATGAAGTAGCCTATACGGCAGGCCAGCCTTATATTGGTGCCACCTTGAGCATGTTCCCGGCACCGAACAGCCATGGTGGATTGGGCAACTTTATTGCTTGGGATGCGGATAAAGGCAAGATAGTCTGGTCACTACCGGAGCCGTTCTCCGTCTGGAGCGGAGCGCTGGCAACAGCGGGCGATGTGGTGTTCTACGGCACACTGGAAGGCTACTTGAAGGCAGTAGACGCCAAAACGGGTAAAGAGCTATACAAGTTTAAAACACCCTCCGGAATCATTGGTAATATCAATACCTATACGCACGATGGGAAACAGTATCTTGCGGTACTCTCAGGCATTGGCGGTTGGGCTGGCATAGGTATGGCGGCGGGCCTGGAAGGCGACACCGAAGGGCTTGGCGCCGTCGGTGCGTACCGCAAGCTGAGCGACTACACACAACTAGGCGGCACGCTGACAGTTTTCGCCTTGCCAACCAAGGTAGCGAGTCGATAAAGACAGAACAGCTAGCGCAAAGAAAGTCCCGCAGGGTGGAGAAGACCATCTTTTCGGGACTTTGGCGGTTCGCTCTGAAGCAAATTCCTGGTCGGGAAGGTTTGCCTTGTTGATGATTGCTTTTCCTAATTTTCAGCGTGTCAAAATAGCATGTTATTGCTGCGTTATGTCGCTGTGCACAACGGCAGCTATAGCGAACGATTTCCCCACATTGGATCGCGTGCGCTTTGTGCAAGAGTGCATGGCTCTGGAAAACAGCAAGAAATATGAGACCATGTACGCCTGTTCTTGCACCGTCGATAAAATGGCGGCGGAAATAAGCTACGATAAGTTTGTTGAGGCCGACGCCTACATGCGAATGCGCAATATGCGCGGTGAACGCGGTGGCTTGTTTCGGAGCAGTGACGAGCGCGCGAGAAACGTTCGCAAGCACTTCCTTGATGTCAAAGCGCGGGCTGAGGCCAGTTGTTTTTCCCTGCAACCCAGGTCGCAAGCGAGTTCAGAATCGAGCAGCCCGAATAACCAGGGTAAAAAATTCAGCAGTAAATAATAGGTGTGTTACAAGATGTATACCTTGCTCAAATTGAATGGATCCGCGTTTCGAGTTGCAGTAACTGGCGTTTTGTTGATTATATGCAGTGTTTGCGTATCTGCATCGGCGCAGGACGCGGAACAGCCTGTGCCCTACAAAGTGGAATGTGCCGAAGGAGGCGCCCCTTGCATGGTAGATAAGTCCACCTATGTGGGATGGCGAACCTATCATGCGGTATGTCACGTCTGCCATGCCCAGGATGCCGTTGGCAGTTCATTTGCGCCCAATCTTTTGGACCGCCTTCAAGGCGTGACGAAAGAGCGCTTCATGGATGTGGTTTTAAATGGTTTCACCGGCCAGATCGGTGTCATGCCCGGCTGGAAAGCAGATCCGAATGTGTTGCCGCGAGTCGATGATCTTTGGAGCTTTTTGAAAGCTCGATCGGACGGAGCTTTAGGCCCAGGTAAACCCAAGAAGTTGCCCTGAACAATCCGGCACCGCTCCTTGGAGGACAATCAACGCTATGCCTTTTTTACACGCAATTTTTTCGCTGCTGTTGTTGGTACTGGTCAGCACTACTGCGCACGGGGGGATGGCGTTTCCGGATGCTTTGCGGGTCTGCTCAGACCCCAATAACTTGCCCTATTCAAACCAATGGGAAGAAGGGTTTGAAAACAAGATTGCGGAGCTCATCGCGTCTGATCTAAAGCTTGAACTGGAATATACCTGGTTCCCACAGCGTATGGGTTTTATTCGCAACACCTTGAAATTTTGGGACGATGAACAAGAACGCTTTCGCTGCGATTTAGTCATCGGCGTGCCGGAAGGATTCGACATATCAGATACGACCCTGCCGTATTATCGTTCCACTTACGCAATAGTACTCAAGGCAACGGGTCCCTTGGCGCACATCAAAACTGCGCAGGCGCTTGCAGAACTGCCAATGGAGCAGAAAAAGGCACTCCGTGTCGGTGCATTTACTCGATCGCCTGCAGTCGATTGGCTGAGTAAATTCGAATTTTTTGAGAACACGACGTTTTATCAGATCATGACTGGTGATGCCGAATATTATCCGGGAAAGATTATCGAAGAGGAGCTGGTTCCGGGAAATCTAGATGTCGTAGTGGTGTGGGGGCCAATTGCTGGTTACTTTGCCAGCCGTCATCCCAAGGCCAGCCTACGCGTCATCCCAATGCTCAATCAACCAGGATTCCAATTCGATTTTTCGATGGCCATGGGGATTCGCCGCCGCGAGAATGATTGGAAAAATCGAATTGAAAAAAGTATCACCGACAATCGGGAGGCTATTCTAGGTATCCTTAACCAATATCAGGTTCCACTGGTAGCGGCGCAGAGTTCAGCTTTATCAGCTACTGGCAGCAGAAACTGAAGCCAGGTCTGCTGTGGGGGGTAACAATTGTCTAAAACGTCTGTTTCTCTCTCTATTGTTCTTCTAACGGTATTTCTCTCCTGTTCGGCAATCTCTGAACTAAGGCAAACGGTAAAAGAACCCTCCACCTACCGAACAAGCGACTACCGCAGTGAAGTACCGTTGACGGTGAAGGGCGCCACGGTGATCGATTCGGCGCAAAAATTACAACGCTTCCTGCACAAAAACAAAGATTCAATACTGCTGGACGTATTTCCCGCTCCTCACAAACCGGACAATTTCCCAGCAAGCGATCTATGGATTGAACCTGAAAGGGAGACGCTACCCGGTGCTCTCTGGTTAGCCAATACGGGAATGGGTAATATTCCTGAAGAACTCGAAACACTCCTAAAAAAACAACTAAAACAGCTTACCTTGGGAGACAAACAACGCAGTGTGGTTATTTTTTGCGAACCGGCATGCTGGCACTCCTGGAACGCGGCAAAACGCGCTGCGTCTTATGGCTATTCCAGTATTTACTGGTACCGCCAGGGCGTCACAGGCTGGCAGGAAGCCGGTTTTCCAGTAAAAGTACGGCAACCAACCCGCCCATGAAACCCTTCGCCCTGGTTTGTTTCATTCTGGCCAGTGTAGCGTATGATAGCCGCGCCGAAGAGAGTTTAAATTTTACCGAAGTCGCCGCTGGCGTTTTTGTGTTTGAGGGTGAGATCAAAGATATTTTCGCATCAAAAAAAAGTATGGTGTCCAACGTTGCCTTTATCATTGGCAAGCAAGCGGTTGCCGTTGTCGATACCGGTGCCAGCCTTAATCAGGGCAAACTGATACGCCAGGCGATAAGAAGGCACACACAGCTACCCATAGAATATGTACTTAACACCCATGTCCATTTGGATCATATTTTTGGCAATCAGGCTTTCGTGGCCGATGCGCCTGAATTTATTGCGCACAAGAACTATGCACAAGAACTGGCCGCGAAAGGCCCTTACTATCTGACTCGCATGCAAGCCGAGGAGTTTGCTGGTTCAGAAATCGTAAACGCTACGCGGCTGATTAGTAAAACGGAAACGATCAATTTGGGCGACAGGTCAATACGATTAATCGCTGCGCAACGCGCTCACACCAATCACGATTTAATGGTATACGATATTAATACAGCAACGTTGATCGCGGGTGATCTTGTGTTTGTGGATCACTGCCCGGTCATTGACGGCAGTTTATCTGG
>JBPCXM010000278.1:0-14353 GCA_051008535.1 Pseudomonadales bacterium
CGATACGCATAGACAAGCATCAGTATGCCGGCAAGAAACATTGGCAAACAGAGCTGCTGGCCACGGGTCATCCAACCGAATAGCAAGTGCTGAATATGGCTGTCGGGTTGGCGCGCAAATTCCACAAAAAAACGTTGGGTAGCGTAGCCCAATAAGAATACGCCCGAAACCGCCCACGGAGGTCTTTCGCGGCGCGAGAAATAAAATACCAGCCCAAACAACGCAATACCTTCTAATCCGGCTTGATACAGTTGCGAGGGATGTCTCGCCAAACCTTCTGGGTCCGCTGGGAACTGCATCGCCCACGCTAAATCGGTGGGACGCCCCCACAATTCCTGACCAATAAAATTGCCGATACGGCCAAGGCCTAAACCAATAGGTACCATCGGTGCAACAAAATCGAGTACCGTACCCGGCGATTTCCCCAGTTTGCGCGCGAACAGAAACATCGCAACAATGACACCCAGTAAGCCACCATGAAATGACATACCGCCGTCCCAAATGGCTACCAACCACAAAGGGTCCTGCAGAAACTTGCCAAAATTATAAAACAACACGTAGCCAAAGCGACCACCTAACACAACGCCTAATGCGCCATAGAAAATCAAATCATCAATGTGATTTTTCTTGATTGGGCTATAAGGTCGGCCGGAACGATGCCGCGCCAGCATCCAGGCGACAAGGAAAGCCAGCAAATACATGAGGCCATACCAATGAATGCGCAGCGGTCCAACTTGTACCGCAACGGGATCAAAGTTGGGATGCGCGAGTACTCCGATCAAACTATGCGCTAGCATCAACTTGCTTTAGCCCTTGTTGGTTAAGTAGACGCCAGAACAGGCGTTAAAAAAGGCGGGTATTATTCACCAGTGGCTGCAAAACCACCAGACTGATATGAGTAAGAAAAACAACAACACTCAAGCCGATTTTTTTACTGCGGCCCGCAACCCCTTACTGATCTTCAGCTCATCGAGTTTGGAGTCAACGTAACCATAGATCATTTCCGCGTCGTCCAATTGCATAGCGCGCGCTAATATCTCCCGCGCGGCTTGCATACTGATGTTACGAATAGCGTGTTTGACCCGCGGCAAGCTGGTGGCGCTCATCGATAGCACGTCGTAACCCATAGCCATCAACAGTATCGCCGCACCGGGTTCGCCAGCCAGCTCACCACATATAGTGACCGGTTTACCCTCGGCCTGTGCCGCCGCAGCTATGTCTTGTAAAGCATGCAAAACAGCGGGGTGATAAGAATGATACAAACCCGCCACGCGCGAATTGTTGCGATCAACCGCCAGCAAGTATTGGGTTAAGTCATTGCTGCCAACCGACAAAAAGTCGACTCGCCGGGCATAGGCGCGCGCTTGATAAACCGCCCCCGGCACTTCTATCATCACACCGATGGGTGGCACGCGCAGATCAATGCCTTCGTCTACAAGCTCGGAATAAGCGCGCGTGATGAGTTGTTTGGCTTCGTCCACCTCGCTCAAATGGCTGACCATTGGCAGCATAATACGCAGATTGTTAAGACCTTCGCTCGCTTTTAACATGGCCCGCACCTGGCCGAGAAAAATCTCCGGGTGGTCGAGAGTCACGCGAATGCCACGCCAACCGAGAAACGGGTTCTCTTCCTCAATTGGGAAGTACGGTAACGATTTGTCGCCGCCGATATCCAGTGTGCGCATAGTCACAGGCTTCGGCGCGAACGCCTGCATTTGTTCACGGTATATCGCCCGCTGCTCTTCTTCACTGGGAAAGCGGTCGCGCAGCAGAAACGGTACTTCGGTACGATACAAGCCAACGCCTTCGGCGCCACTGTCCAGTGAGCGTACGATATCTGACAGCAGGCCAGTGTTAACCAGCAGTGGCAAGCGATGCTTGTCGGAGGACTCGCAAGGCAAATCGCGTAAGTTTTCCAGCTCGCGAGAAAGCTGCTTTTCTTCGTCAAACAATACGCGATATTGCTTAACCAGTTCTGGCGTTGGATTAGAATAAACTGCGCCATTATGGCCGTCGATAATTAGTTCGCTGCCCTCGAGTCGAGTAAACGGCAGATCCACTGCCCCCATCACGGTTGGTATACCCATCGCGCGTGCCATAATGGCAACATGCGAATTGCTCGAACCGCGCACCGATACCAAACCGGCCAGCTTACCGGTGGGCACCTCACCGAGCATTGACGCAGTGAGTTCCTCGCCGATCAGAATCGTCGCGTCAGAATAGTCGATAGTCTGCTGGTTGGCCTCTTGCAGATAGGCAAGCACACGGCGACCGAGATCGCGCACGTCGGCGGCCCGTTCGCGCAGGTAACTGTCTTCCATGCGCTCGAAGGTGCCAGCGTGCTCAAGAATCACTTCGCTGAGCGCGCCCTGCGCCCATGAGCCGCTGCGGATGCGAGCAGAGATCTCCGCGCCCAGCGCGTTGTCGGCCAGCATGTGCAGATAGACATCAAACAATGCGCGTTCTTCGGAGCGCAACTGGGCCGCCAGGCTGTTACCCAAGGCTTCAATATCCTCTCGCACCCGCACCAGGCATTGTTGAAAGAATGCCAGTTCGGCGGCTGGATCCGCGCAGGTGCGGCGCGGTACTGAGTTCAAGTCTGCGGGCGGCGACACTACAACTGCGCGCCCAATGGCGATGCCGGGCGCGCCTGGCACCCCAGGGAAACTGGCGCTCGTTTTGGTCTTGGTGGTAGTCAAATCGCCCAGCGCACCGGTCGCTTTGGCGTGTGCAATCACGCCGGCAAGTTGGGCCGATAAAGTTACTAGAAACGCTTCTTCACTTTCGTCGAAGCGGCGCTTAGTCACTTGTTGCACCACCAGCACACCGAGCACTTTACGCTGGTGAATAATCGGCGCCCCTAAAAAGGCGGAGTATTTGTCTTCGCCTATCTTGGGGAAAAAATGAAAGCCTGGATGCGCCTGCGCATTCTCCAAATTGAGCGGCTCTTCGCGTGCCGCTACTTGACCGACCAACCCCTCTTTGGGCGCAAGACTCAGACGCCCGCGCTGACGCTTGTTCAAGCCTTCGGTGGCGGTGAACACGTAGCGTTTGGTGGCGGCATCGAGCATATAGACCGAACACGCTTCGGTGCCCATGGCATCGCGTACGCGAACCACGATGATATCCAGTGCGGCCTGCAAGCTTGGCGCCGCGTTAACTTCCTGGACGATTTGGCGCAAGGAGTTCAGCATATTGACATTATCGCCTAAAACTTGCTCAACTTACTGTGCGGTGGTGCTAATTCGTTGAGTGCGCGACGATAAACTTCTCGTTTGAACTGGACTACCCTGCCAAGCGGATACCAATAACTGACCCAGCGCCAGCCATCGAATTCGGGTTTGCCATCACGATCCACCTGGATTCGCGACTCTGGCGCTACCAACTTAAGCAGAAACCACTTTTGTTTTTGGCCAACACAGACCGGGTTCGTGGCTTGCCGCACCAGCCGCTTGGGCAGGCGATAATGTAGCCAGCCGCCCGTGCAAGCGACAATTTCCACATCTTGCTTGTCTAGCCCCACCTCTTCGCGAAGTTCGCGAAACAATGCCTGACGTGGTGATTCATCGGCGTTGATGCCGCCTTGAGGGAATTGCCAGGCGTCCTGACCCAGCCGTCGCGCCCACAGCAGCTGGCCTTTACCATTGCTTAGCATGATACCTACGTTGGGGCGAAAGCCGTCTTTATCTACCAAGGTTCACACCGTAGCAATTTACAATTACAGGATTTCCCTACGCTATCTTAATCGTCCTCGCAGAGCGCGTCGTAGGCGGCCGCGTCCAACAAATGGCTTAAGTCATCATCACTCGGTTTAATGCGAAACAGCCAACCGTCTTCGTAAGGGTCAGCATTGACCGTTTCCGGCGACTCTTCCAGGGCAACGTTAACCTCAATAACTTCACCGTTGACCGGGCTGTAAATATCGGACGCCGCTTTAACTGATTCGACGACACCCGCTTGGTCTCCAGCGCTGACTGTTGCACCAGGTTCAGGCAATTCAACGTACACCACGTCACCTAACGCCTCTTGAGCGTGATCGCTTACGCCAACGGCAATGCTGCCATCGTCTTCCGCGCGCGCCCATTCGTGGGTCGCGGCATACCGCAGTTCTTTGGGGGTTATTGCCATTAGTACTCCTCCAATATAATAATACCGCATTCAGCATGGTTGTCTGCGTTCGTGGCGAGACGCTTTCCTGAAGGCATAGTGTGTCCTACGGCGAGGGAAAGCAATGCGGCCACGAACGCAGACAGCTGAGCCCGAAGGGAGTCACACAGAGCTTCCCCCGCGGCGTTGCGTCCGCTTGACGTATGATAACTATGCCTGCGCGGACGCGTCTAGCAGGCAAAGCTCTGTGTGGCTCTGAATACGGCATTATCATATTGGAGGAGTACTAGCCTCATGTGTATCAATAACTTAGGAATTCGGGAGGTAACGCTGCATTCTACCGCGCCGCGCATCAAAAACAAGCGGGCGCAGTAGACTAAGACACTTCAGAATACGCGACCTGACTCACGTCCGGCGACGCACGAAGCGCCTGCCGTTCGCTACAATCCCATGGCCTGCCGCATGATGTGCTGCTTGATCGGACCGAGTGAGTTTAGCTGGCGCATACCCGTGTTGCGCAGCCAACGCACCGGTAATGATGACTCAGAAAAAATGCGTTTAAATCCTTCGACAGCGCCCATCATCAGCAAATTAGAGCCCATGCGACGGCGTTGATAGCGTTCCAATACATGCATGCTGCCCGGCTGCAAACTGCGAGTGGACGCGCGCTGTAACTCTTCGACCAGCACTTGTACATCCTGAATACCGAGGTTGGCGCCCTGGCCGGCCAGCGGGTGAATCACATGCGCGGCATCTCCAAGCAACGCAACTCCCGGCTTTACATAGCTGGTGCTATGCCGTTGTTGCAGCGGGAAACTATAACGCCGGGCGAGTTCTTGCACCGCGCCAAGACGATGTTCAAAGGCCTCGGCAAGAGTGTTGGCGAAGGCTTCATTGTCCAATGCTAACAAACTGTCTGCGTATTCATCGGCTGCCGACCAGACGATAGAGCAGCATCGTTGCTCACCGTCGGCCAATGGCAGAAAAGCCAGCGGTCCGGTCGGTAAAAAACGTTGCCGCGCAGTTTGCCGGTGCGCGTGTTCCGTTCGTACTGTGGTCACGATCGCGCGCTGCCCGTAAGACCACTGCCGCGTGGCGAAACCCGCCAGCTCGCGCACGCTGGATTGACCGCCGTCGGCGGCAACCAACAACTGCGTCGTTAGCTGCTCGCCATTTTGCAATTGCAGTTCGACGGACTGGTTTTCAGCGGTATCAAATTGAGCCTCTTGAACACTTTGCGGAACATACAAATTGATATTTTGGCTGGCTTTTGCTACCGCCAACAAAGCCTGCAAGGTGACTCTGTTTTCGACAATATGACCGAGCAATGGCTGACGCAGGTCACACGCCTTGAAGTCGATTTCGGCGCTGCCAGCCGCGTCCCACACTTGCATGCTGTCAAACGCGCAAACGCGTTGCTCGACGATTGCCGACCAAACCCCAATCTCGGAGAAAAAATTTTGCGACGCTACGGTTAGAGCGCTTACTCGTGGATCGAAATTTTCCGGCGCCGCACCCGTTGGCGATACTGACTGCGGATAATCGCGCGCCTCGATCAAGGCAATCTCGTAGCTCGTATCACGCAAGGCGCAGGCCAGTGCCAGCCCTACCATGCCCCCACCAGCAATAACGATATCGAAATGGCGGGTCGCGCTCATGCTCCCAGTCCAGCCGCCTGGCGTACCAAACGTGATTTCAGCGGCGGCAGTAAGTCCAGCCCCAGCAAGCCCAGATCACGCCCCAACCCAATCGCGAAACCGTCGTTGACGAACACGGTCGCGGTCAGATGGCTGAATGCAATAGTGTTACGCTGGTCGGCACGTTGTGCGGCGAGGTATTTGTTCAACACAGCGGTAGCGCCTAAACTGTGCCCAGCCATATGCGTCGCGTACAAATGCTCAACCAGATTCAACACAGCACGCAACGCCAGGTTATAGCCCTGACCGGCGACCGGGTGTAAGGAATGGGCCGCGTTACCCATCACAATAATATGCGGCCTGACCTGCTCCTGCGCTTCGACTAGATTCAAGGGGTAGCAAAAACGTTCCCCGCAACGTTCAATGCGCCCAAGGCGAAAACCGAACTGTTGCTGCAGTTCGGCATTAAATTCTGCTTCTGGTGCCGCTGCAAGATGCTTCGCGTCGTCGGGGGAGCGAGTCCAGACCAGGGAGCTAAGCGCACTATCGGCGCTTTCACCCAATGGCAGGAATGCCAATGGGCCATTGTCAGTAAAGCGTTCGTAGGCCACATATTGGTGCGGCTTTTGGGTCTGCACATTGCAGACTATGGCGGCGTGTCGGTAATCGATTCGCTGCGCGCTGATACCCAGTTTGCTGCGCATGGCCGATTGCGCGCCGTCTGCAACAACCAAAAGTTCGGTGCCGACTGTGGTCATTTCGTCATCGCGGGCGAAACTGATCTGCGCGCCGGCCGCATCAACACTGACATCCACCACAGTCGCCGGACAGGCAAACTCAATCATCCTGCTTGCACTCAAGGTATCCAACAGTACCGAGCCCAACCATTTATTGTCTGCCACATAGCCAAGCGCAGGCAGGCCCTCGGTAGCGCTGTCCATCCATACCGAGCCAAAGCGGCCACGGTCAGACACATGAATATTGTTGATAGGAGTGACATGCTCGGCAATGCGCTGCCAAAGTCCCACGCCTTGATAGATTTGCTGACTGCCGTAAGACAACGCCGTAGCGCGTGCATCGAAACTGGGTTGGTAGTTGCCGTCCAGCGCATCATCATTTAATGCGAAGCTTTCGATGATTAATACCTCGAGGGGAACATCCTTAAAGCACGCACTCAAACAGGCGGCGAGACTGGCGCCCACCATGCCGCCACCGACGATAACGATATCGTAGTGTGGCATTAGATCTATTTTTTAGCGCGTGCGCGTTTACCGCGCATCAGCTTTTCGATGTCATTTACCTTCTTCGGTAAGGCACACGTCAGCACTTTCGCTTTTGTTTTAGTGACCACCACATCGTCTTCAATGCGAATACCAATACCACGCCATTTTTTCGCGACATCGGTATTATTAGCGGAGATGTAAATGCCTGGCTCGACCGTCAATACCATGCCCGGTTCCAGCATACGCCACTCATCGCCCACCTTGTAATCACCAACGTCGTGCACATCCATACCCAGCCAATGACCGGCACGATGCATATAAAACGGCTTGTGGGCCTCCTGCTCTATCAGCTCGTCGACATCACCGCGCAAAAAACCCAGATCTTTAAGGCCCTCAGTGATAACTCGCACCGTCACATCGTGCGGGGTGTTCCAGTGCGCACCGGGCCGTATAGCCTTGATAGCTTCCAGCTGGGAAGTCAACACGATTTCGTAAATGGCTTTTTGCTCCGGACTGAATTTGCCACTCACCGGAAACGTGCGGGTAATATCCGATGCATAGAAATCCAATTCGGAACCAGCATCAATCAACACCAAATCGCCAGCTTTCAGTTTTTCCTTATTGGCGGTGTAATGCAAAATGCAGCCATTGTCGCCGCCACCAACAATAGAACCATAGGCCGGCCAAGGACTACCACCGTGCATAAATTCGTGTTCCAGCTCGGCCTGCAACTGATATTCATACATGCCCGGTTTGCACACACGCATTGCGCGCTTATGCGCCTTGACCGAAATATCAGCCGCCTCTTGCATGACTTTCAACTCGGCGGCACTTTTTACCAATCGCATATCATGCAAAATGTGATCGAGATCGACAAACTCGCCAGGCGGATGGGCGCCTGCGCGCGCCTTCTTACGAATCGAATTGACCCAGCCCATCAACCGCTGGTCAAACTCAAAATTACGACCCATGGCGTAATAGACTCGCTCGCGGCCTTCGATCAGCCCTGGTAAAATATCGTCGATATCGGCAATCGGAAACGCATCGTCGGCACCATAGCGTTTACAGGCGCCATCCTGCCCGGCGCGATAACCATTCCAGAGCTCCATTTCTGGGTCACGTTCTTCACAAAATAAAATAAATTCGCCGTGTTCGCGTTTGGGTGACAACACAAGCACGGAATTCGGCTCTGCAAATCCGGAGAGATAGTAAAAATCGCTGTCTTGGCGAAACGGAAACTCGACATCCCGATTGCGGATCAACGACGATGCCGACGCTATGATGGCGATGCTGTCAGGCTCCATCTGCGCCATCAAATTATTTCGCCGCCGGCTAAATTCGCGTTTTAGTATGGGCATGTGTTACTCGTCGTTAATGTACCGTGGGGGTGTTATCTGCCGCAGGCACGGCTAGGGCGCACTGAGCAAAAACCGTCAGTGCAGCGACTCTAACATATTCGATAAGTTGCATGAAGTCGTCTTCGCTGGCATCTGCATCGATAGATTCTTCATCCAGCGCAACGTTTGCTATAGCAGCAAAGTCGCGAAAAATTTCTGCCACTTCCTTCGCGCCCGGCACGTCATTGTCGACATCTTTACCGGCCAGCGCAAAGCCGCTGAGGAAACCCATGCACCATTGACCAAGCGCCTCGGCGCGTTCCGGCAGACCGGTTTCGTCTTCCGGTAGCAGCATAGTAAAGCCTAACTCGGCGTCGGTCAGTGCGGCGTGGGCTTGCTCCTTGACGGCGACCAATTCGGCTCGGGCAACGGTGGATGGCTCTTTTTCGCTAGCATCCATGTAGGTCAAGCTGTTGCTAACCCAGGCTGCAGCGTCCCAATCGGCACCTGCCGCCAAACCACCGCAGGCAACACCATGAATCTCCGCGGCACTGCTTAAACCGCCGAGTTCATTAATCAAATCTGCCAGCTCGTCGTAATACAATGGGCCTGTAGCGGCTCCCGAACCGGTCATGAGTAGTGTCCTGTAGTGGATAAACTATACATACAGAGCCACCCAATTTGCCCTCTGCAAGGCGCAGTTCGCAGGGAATGTAGGCCACCTTTCCAAGAACTGCAACGCTGCCGGGGGCAAATTGGGTGACTCCCTGCGGGCGCGCCGCCAAAGGGACATCAGCGTTGTTGCGCTTTCTTGGCGTAGGCCCACTATGCCCGCAAAAACGCGCCTAGCTGCTGACCCTTTGGCGACTCGCTGTATGCACAGTTTATCCATTACAGGTCACTAGATCTCCAGGAAAAAGTGTAAAAACTCTAGCCTTCAGTACAGCAAGCGGATTGACCCGCCTGCGGCAGGCTACTATAGTACCTGCAGATTCAATACCAATAAACATTGCAATGGAAAACAATCAAGTAAAAGCGCTAGAGCAAAAGATTCACGAGATTATCGATCTTTGCGCCGACTTAAATCACGAAAACAAAGCACTCAAAGCCAAACACAACGTGTGGCGCAGCGAGCGCGCCGAGCTAATGAAAAAAAATGAACTGGCACGTAGCAAAGTCGAAAATATGATCTCGCGCCTGCGTGCGTTGGAGGAAGATTCGTGAGTCAAACGGAAATTGAAACCGTCAGCGTCGGTATTCTCGGCAAAGACTATCAGGTCAGTTGCCCGCCGGACGAGAAACAGGCGTTGCTGCAATCTGCCGCCTATCTGGACAAAAAAATGCGCGAAATTCGCGACAGCGGCAAGGTGAATGGCCTTGAGCGTATCGCGGTCATGACGGCGCTGAATATGTCTTATGAATTGATGCAGGCCACCGAAAACAGCGCGTCTTCCGAAGGTGCCAATGAAAAATTGTCGGTTCTGACCAGCAGAATTGACGATGCATTGAACGCTTGCCGGCAACTTGAGATTTAGCGAGTGCCCTGTACAAATAAAGTGTACATTCAGAGGCCCACTATGCTAGCAAAAGCCCGCCTCGCTGCTGGCCCCTTGGCGATTCGCTGAATGTACACTTTATTCGTTACAGGGCACTAGCAGCCGCTGCTGGATACGCTATACTATTATCACGTGCCCTGGTGTATTTGCCATACAGTTCGTCCTCGAGCCGATATTGTAATCCGGGGGTTTCTAGCTGATAGGGGTGTGCATGTCCGCGTGACGGAAAGCCCAAACTTTCACAGAGACCACCACCTTGAACCGTCGGGTTCAAGGGCCACGCTGTAAAAGCGGTATATTGGGGCACCATCATTTCGCTTCGACTGAAGCAGGCAATAAGCATGTGCAGCGCCTAAAGCATGCAAAGCCCAGCTACCAAAAGCAAAGCTCAACTGCGCAAAGATATGCGCCAGCGTCGACGCGCGCTAAGCAAATCCCAACAACATCATGCCGCTCATAGTTTGTGCCGCAACTTACGCCGCCACCCTGCCCTGTGGCGTGCCCAGCATATTGCTTGCTACCTGCCGTTTGACGGCGAGATCGACACAAACCCCGTAATCGCAGAATTATTGCGGCGTAAGAAGAAAATTTACCTGCCAACCCTGGACGGTAAATGCCTGCATTTCACGCGCTACCGCCATAACAGCACAATGCGCCGCAATCGTTTCAATATCAGCGAGCCGCGCGCGCAGGGCGAGCAACTTAAACCGTGGGCGATGCAGCTCATAATGCTGCCGTTGGTTGCCTTTGATACACAAGGTCGACGATTGGGAATGGGCGCCGGATTTTACGATCGAACCTTGGCGTTTACCCGTTACCTGCCAAAGCTACGCAAACCTTTGTTAATGGGCATAGCGCATCAATTGCAGCAAACTAAAGCGCTAGCGAAGGAAGACTGGGACATCGATCTGGACTGGGTCGTCACTGATCGCTGCGCCATACCTTGTAAAACCTGAATCGCAAGCAGCCTACCGCAGAAACAACTCGTACGCCGGGTTGTCTGTTTCATCAATATATTTATAGTGCAAGTTGTCGAGAAAACCGGCGATTGCTTTGTGCTCAGATCGCGTAGCTTGCAGCCCTAGCAATACCCGCCCATAAGCTGCGCCGTGATTGCGGTAGTGAAACATCGAAATATTCCAGCGCTCACCCAGCTGAGCGAGAAAATCCAGCAGCGCAGCGGGGCGTTCCGGAAAAGTGAATCGGTATAGCGCTTCCTGACCCACACTAGTCACGCGCCCCCCCACCATATAACGAATATGCAACTTGGCGATTTCGTTGTCGGTCAGATCCAGCACTGGATAACCCTTGCGTTGCAAGCCCCCAATAAGCTGTGCACGGTCATCATCATCGGGCTTTATTTGTACACCAACGAAAATGTGTGCTTGTTTTGCGTCTGCGTAGCGATAGTTAAACTCGGTGATATTGCGCTTACCCAACGCACGGCAGAACGTCTTAAAGCTGCCCGCGCGCTCAGGAATGGTAACGGCCAGTATCGCTTCTCGCCGTTCACCAATTTCAGTGCGCTCTGATATATAACGCAAGCGGTCGAAATTGGTGTTGGCGCCGCTGTGAATGGCCAGTAGCGTCTTGCTTTTGCACTTGCGGCGTTCGACGTATTTCTTCAAGCCTGCCAACGCGAGCGCGCCTGCCGGTTCGGCGATGGACCGCGTGTCGTCGAAGATATCTTTGATGGCGGCACACATTTCGTCGGTACTGATGGTAATCACATCGTCAACGGTCTTGCGTAAGACGCGAAACGTCTCCTTGCCGATCTGCGCTACCGCAACACCATCAGCAAACAGGCCAACCTGCGGTAAGGTCACACGCCTACTTTTTTTTAGCGCCGCCGCAAGACAAGCAGCATCTTCCGGTTCTACGCCGATGAGTTTTACTTCGGGACGGACATGTTTTATATACGCCGCCACGCCGGCCATCAACCCACCACCACCGACCGGCACGAATACCGCGTCCAGCGGCCCCGTTACCTGGCGCAAAATCTCCATACCTATGGTGCCCTGACCCGCAATTACATAAGGATCATCATAAGGATGCACGTAGGCCATCTGGTGCTTCTGCACCAATTCCTGGGCATGCGCAGAAGCAATGTCGTAGTTGTCGCCGCGCAAAACGATTTTTGCGCCACGGGCATTCACCGCATCAATTTTGATTTGCGGTGTCGTTTCCGGCATCACGATTGTGGCCTTAATACCCAGTTTCTGCGCAGCCAGCGCCACGCCTTGTGCGTGATTACCCGCCGAGGCGGCAATCACGCCACGGCGCTGCTCGGCAGCACTGAGATTGGCAATCTTGTTATACGCGCCGCGCAGTTTGAATGAGAAAATTGTTTGCAGGTCTTCGCGTTTCAAAAGCACGGTATTTTGCAGGCGCTTGGACATTGAACTCGCTTCGTCGATAGGCGATTCGCTAGCCACATCATAAACGCGCGCTTGCAGGATTCTTTTGATATAGGAGTTAGGCATGCTGTATTTTGCTTAGATCATTTGTGAGCAAGCCGAGCATAGTAATAAGTAGGGAGCCATTGCGCCAGTCATGCGAAAAAATTATGCTGCCCGTTACACAATAGCGGCACTAAGGGACGTAGCAGTGGACCAGAACAAACTGAAACAAGAGGCCGCACAGGCCGCCCTGGATTACATCAAACCAAAACTACTGCCCGACGCGATTGTCGGCGTGGGCACAGGTTCAACAACTAACTATTTCATCGATGCGCTCGCAGCACACAAAGGCTTGTTCAATGCCACGGTTTCAAGCTCGCAGGCGTCCACCGAGCGTTTAAAACAGCACGGTATACAAGTGTTTGATCTAAACAGCGTCGACCGTGTCGATGTGTACGTTGATGGTGCCGACGAATCCAATCATCAATTGCAACTGATCAAGGGCGGCGGCGCAGCCTTGACTCGGGAAAAAATTGTTGCTGCCGTGGCGAAAGAATTCGTGTGCATCGCTGACGAGTCCAAGCTGGTCGATATACTGGGTAATTATCCTTTGCCCATTGAAGTGATTCCAATGGCTCGCGGTCATGTTGCGCGCGAAATCGCCAAACTCGGCGGCGACCCCGTGCTGCGCGAAGATGTGGTTACCGATAACGGTAATGTTATTATCGATGTTTATAATTTTAGAATCATGGCGCCGATAGAAATGGAACAAGCGCTGAATAATATTACCGGTGTGGTCTCTAACGGATTGTTTGCAGCCCGTAGAGCTGATTTGTTGATACTTGGTACGGCGACCGGCGCTAAGACTTTGACGCCGAGTTAGCATCCATCAACCTCTTCGCACGCGAACGCAGTGTCTGCACCGGCGCTTCGTAAAAGTTGGTTTTTGCCTTACCCGCCATATGCCACTACCTGGAACTGATTTCGGCCCGCTTTTTTAGCGAGGTACAAACCTTTGTCGGTAGTCTCAATTAGCATTGCGGGCGTGTAAGATCTATTCGGCACTACGGTGCATACACCTATACTGACGGTTATGTGGGTTGCGGTAGGAGAATGTTCGTGTGGAATTCGTAAGTTGTTTATGGCGCGAAGACAGCTGTAAGCAACAACCTCAACATTGATTGTATCTGGGAGTATCATAGCGAATTCTTCGCCGCCGTACCTTGCCACCAAATCAGTAGGTCGGCGTATCGTTTTCTGTAACTCACTCGCGACTACGCACAAAGTCTCGTCGCCTTTCTGGTGGCCATAATTGTCGTTGTATGCTTTAAAATGGTCGATGTCGATCAGCATCAACCCAATGGAAGAACTTTGACGCACGGCTCTTAACCACTCAGTTTCAAGATGCTCATCAAACCGGCGTCGATTTGAAATACCGGTCAATGCGTCGGTCAACGATAGCGCCTCCAGCTCTTTATTTGCGTCGTTCAGCCGCTGAGTTTGAGTAAGGACGATCGCCTGAATAAGTTCCTCCCGCTTGGCTAACGTGCGTAAATAAAAACCCAATAGAGCGCTAAGCACGATACCGAAACAAAAGACAACCAGAGGAAGCATGCCTCTTCTACTTTCGATGTAACCGACAGTTGGCCTGGCAACAATTGCCCACCGCCTGCCCCAGAACTCTTTAATAGGCTTGCGGTATGTTATCGCGTCGCTGGATGCTTGTTGCGTACGCGAGCGATGATGATACACGGTTTGTGGTTTCTCAGAATGGCTATCGTCCACTAACTCCATCTCAATACCTAAGGGATCAAGACTCAATGCGGAACGATTAAATACAGCCTCCACTCTAAACAAACCAAGAATAAACCCCTGTAGCTGTTTGCGCCGCTGTTCAAGCGTAGTTGGCGAGCCGCGATAGACTGGCAAAAAGCCCAGAAATCCTTTTTCTCCTAGTGCTTCGAACGTAACGACATCCGTCGTCAACCGCTCATCATTGTCTCGTGACTGCGTTAGCGTTTTCATCATTAGTTCGTTTGAACCAAAGTCAAATCCGGGTGCGGTATCATTGCCGGCAATAGGGTTGATATAGAG